>NZ_QKTT01000030.1:0-7658 GCF_003234555.1 Curtobacterium sp. MCBD17_019
GACCCCGTCGCCGAGCCCGTCGCCCACCCAGACCCCGTCGCCGACCCCGTCGCCCACCCAGACCCCGGCACCGCCGGTGACCGGGATCTCCGCCGACGGCACCAAGCTCCTCGGCGCCACCACCATGACGGCCGGCCAGAGCATCCACTCCCCGTCGCGTCAGTACCACCTCGACATGCAGGCGGACGGCAACCTCGTCGAGTACGGCAACGGCCGCGCGCTCTGGGCGACCGGCACGACCCGGTACCACGGCGCGCACCTCGCACTGCAGGCGGACGGCAACGCCGTGCTGTACGCCGTCACGGGCAAGGCGGTGTGGGCCACGGGCACATCGGGGAAGGGAGCTGGCGCCGTCCTGAGCATCGACGACCACGGGCGCCTGAGGCTCACCCGCAACGGCTCGACGTTGTGGAACAACAAGCGCCCCGGCGCGGACACCCTGACACCCGGCGCCGTGATCACCGCCGGTCAGTCCATCTGGGACTCCGCCGAGCGACGCCAGTTCGTCCTGCAGACGGACGGCAACGTCGTCGTCTACAAGGACGGGAAGGCGGTCTGGTCGACCCGTACGAGCGGCAGGGGCGGCGCGAAGCTGACCCTGCAGTCGGACGGGAACCTCGTGCTCTACACGAAGGCGGCCAAGGCCCTGTGGTCGAGCAAGACCAGTCGGTTCGGTGGCTCCGGGATGAAGCTCACGCAGCAGAGCGACGGGAACCTCGTCCTCTACAAGAACGGCAAGGCGGTGTGGGCCACCGGGACCAACCGGTGACCGGGAACCGCCCCCGTCTGCATGAGGTGGGGGCACGTCCGGCCCGGTGACGGGCCCCGCCCGGTACCGGTACCGGTACGGTCGGTGTCGACCCGATCGGTCGAGGACGACGAGGAGTTGGCGATGGCGGCACTGCGCGACCTGCAGCCCGAGGAGAAGCTTGAGCGCCTGCTCGCCGAGGAGCGTGAACTCGAGCAGGAGCGCTTCGACCTCGACGACGCATGGGCGGTCGGCTCCTGGCTGCGGGCGACCGCGATCGAGCGCGGGCTCGGCGTCGCCGTCGCCGTCGCCTTCGGTGAGCAGCGTGTGTTCCACGTCGCGACGCCCGGATCCGGCGCGGTGAACGACGCGTGGCTGGATCGGAAGTTCCGGGTCGTCCGCCACTTCGGGCACTCGACGCTCGCGGTCCGGACGCAGTACGAGGCCGACGGCACGACGTTCCGGGACTCCTCCGCGCTCGACCCGCTGCTGTACCAGGCGGCTGGGGGCGGATTCCCGCTCCGGGTCCGTGGCGCGCTCGTCGGGGTCCTCGGCGTCAGCGGACTCGAGATGCACGCCGATCACGAGTTGGTGGTGGAGGCGCTCCGGGCGCACCGCTCGGCCTCCAGCGCGTGAGCGACCCGCTTCTCGAGCAGACCCGATCCGGGTACGACGCAGCGGCGGACACCTACGCGGAACACCTGCCGGACACGTCCTTCGAAGCGCCGATCGACATGGCGATGGTCGATCACTTCGCGCACATGCTCCCTCGTGCCGCGACCGTCCTCGACGCCGGATGCGGCACCGGCAGGATGCTCCGGCACCTGCAGGACCGTGACGGGACGATGCGGCTCACCGGCGTCGACATCTCGTCCGGGATGCTGGCCCACGCCGCCCGACGAGGGATCGCGGTCGACCTGCGGCAGAGCGACCTCGCGGCCCTGCCGTTCGACGACGCCACGTTCGCGGGCGTGCTCGCGTGGTACTCGATCATCCACACGGCACCCGACGGACTGCGGGACGTCGTCACCGAGGTGCGGCGGGTGCTCCGACCGGATGGCGTGTTCCTGCTCGGGTTCCAGGCCGGTACCGGCACACGGAGGATCGAGCGGCCGTACGGACAGGAGGCCCCCCTCACGGCGTTCCTGCACGAGCCGTCGTCGGTCACCGGGCTCCTGCGGTCACTCGGGTTCCGCGTCGACGCTGTCCTCGACCGCGCGCCCCGGCAGGTGGAGCGGCACCGGCAGGGGTTCGTGCTCGCGCGCACGGCGGGCTGACCAGCCGACCAGGCGTACCGACGTGCATGGGACGGTCCTGGGCCGCCCCGATCCTCCACCCGCGTAGCGTCCGCTCTGCCACGTCAGCCCGGGTCCGGACGCCATCGGCCACCACCCGCGTCGTCGCTGCGACGCTCGACGCGCCGGAGCCGCACCACCGCCGAGGAACACACCGCCGGCACCGCCGGAGCAGACCAGGGAGCACCGCCATGTCCGAGAACAACACCGTCATCCGCAGCATGCACGACATCGGGCTCGCCGCCTGGTTCGGCGGGAACCTCATGGGGGCGACCGGCCTGAACGGCGCTGCGGCCGGAGCGAAGGACCCGGTCGAGCGGCTCACGCTGTCGGCGCTCGGGTGGAGCAAGTGGGCGCCGTTGCAGCTGGCGGCGCTCTCGGTCCACGCGATCGGTGGCGCCGGCCTGATCATCGCCAACCGCGACCGGCTCGGCGTGCAGCCGGAGGCCCGGACCAACACGGGCGTCAAGCTGACGCTCACGATCGTCGCCGCCGTGACGACCTTCTGGTCGGCATCGCTGGGCAAGAAGATGGCCGAGCACGCCTCCGAGGGCGCGGCCGGCACGACGGAGGCGTCGCCCGCCGCCTCGTCGACGCTCACGTCAGCGCAGCGTCAGCAGAAGATCCTGCAGTGGGTGACGCCGGTGCTCACGGGCATCCTGCTCGTGATGGGCGCCCAGCAGGGGGAGCAGCAGCGGTCCGCCGCCGGCGTCATCGACAAGCGGCGCCGCTGACCGCACCATCGACGGACGGGAGGGACGGCACGAGCTGGTGCCGTCCCTCCCGTCCGTCGGAGCGGGGTCGTCGCGAGCGGCGAGCGCGTCCTCATCGCGCGTCGACGGCCTCGTACGCCTGCCACATCGCCGCGTACCGGCCCTCGCGCGCGAGCAGCTCGTCGTGCGGGCCGAGTTCCGCGATCCGCCCTCCCGCGATCACGGCGATGCGGTGTGCCGCGCGTGCCGTCTGCAGCCGGTGGGCGATGACGATCGTGGTCCGACCGGACGCGACGGTCTGCATCGCCGCCGTCACGCGCGCCTCGGTGAGCAGATCGAGGTTCGAGGTGGCCTCGTCGAGCAACAGGACCGCGGGATCGACGAGTTCGGCACGGGCGAGGGCGATGAGCTGCCGGTGCCCCGCGGAGAGGGACCGCCCCCGTTCCGACAGCTGGTGGTGGTAGCCGCCGGGGAGCTCGGACACGAACTCGTGTGCACCGACGGCGCGCGCCGCCGCCTCCACCTCGGCATCGGTGGCGTCCATCCGGCCGTACGCGATGTTGTCCCGGACGGTGCCGGTGAACAGGAACGCCTCCTGCGGCACGTACCCGAGCTGCCCGCGGTACGCCCGCAGGTCGAGCGTGCGGAGGTCCCGCCCGTCGACGAGGACGGCGCCGTCGTCCGGGTCGTAGAACCGCGCGATGAGCTTCATCACGGTCGACTTGCCGGCGCCCGTCTCGCCGACGAACGCGATCGTCTCGCCCGGGCGCACGGCGAGCGTGACGTCGTGCAGTGCCTCCGGCGGTCGGACCGCCCTCGCCGACGGGGCGGCGGACGCGGTGCGCGGGTCGGCCGGGCCGCGGCGTTCCGCTGGACGCACGGGCGTGCGCACCACGGGATAGGCGAACCGCACCGACCGCAGCTCCAGCGCACCCGACAGGCGGGGCGGGACGACGGCCTCCGACGCGTCCGGGGTGAGGGTCTCGAGCGCCATGAGGTCGCTGATCCGCGACACCGACACCCGCGTCTGCTGCCACGCGTCGAACACCTGCGACAGCTGCTGGATGGGCGAGAAGAACATGTCGATGTAGAGCAGGAACGCGATGAGCGCCCCGGACGTCAGGTGTCCGGACCCGATGAGCGTCGCGCCGACGCCGAGCACGATGACGTCGGCGACCCCGGACAGGAACTGCACGAACGGGAAGTACGTCGCGACGAGACGCTGCGCTGCGATCCGCGAGTCGAGGTACCGCCGCCCCAGCGCGTGGAAGTGCCGCACCGTCGCGGCCTCGTGCACGAACGCCTGGGACTCGCGGACGCCGGACAGACTCTCCTGGAAGTCCGCGTTGACGACGGCGATGCGCTCACGCGCCTCGTCGTACAACCGGGAGGACCGGCTCCGGAACCACACGGTCGCCCCGGCGAGCGGGACCACGACCGACAGGGTCAGCAGACCGAGTTCGGGGTCGATGAGCACGAGCGCGACGCCGACCCCGACGAACGTCACGATCGACACGAGCGCCGAGAGCAGGCCGTTCTGGATGAGCGTCTCGAACTGGTCCACGTCCGTCGTCATCCGGGTCATCACCCGGCCCGCCATCTCACGCTCGTAGAAGTCCAGGGACAACCGCTGGAGCTGGGCGAAGATCCGGATCCGCAGACTCAGCATGATCCGCTGGGCCGCCTTGCCCGTCACGAAGGTCTCGGCCACGCCGTCGGCGAGGTCCGCGAGCGTCACGAGCAGGAACAGGGCCGCGGCACCGAACAGCACGACCTCGGAACCCCGCTGCACGCCGTCGTCGATACCGGTCTTGACGAGCACCGGCCCGAGCAGGCCGGCGACCGCGTCGACCACGACGAACAGGAGGGCCAGCAGCAGCGGACGTCGGAACTCCCGCAGCAGCGTGGCGAGTGAGAACCGTCGGTCCTGCACGGTCTCGCGGTCGAGGTCGACCGTCGGGACGTCCCGGATCGGTCCGAGCGCCGCCACCCGCGCGAGTAGTTCCGGGGTCGCCGCGAACATGCCGGCCATGCCCCGCCCGCTGCCGCGTCCGCGACCACCGAGCCCCATGCCGAGGCCACCACCGGGCCCCGACGTCGCGACCGTGGTCGCCGCAGCCGCTCCGGGCCTCCAGGCATCGTCCGTCACGCCGCCCGCCGCCTGCGCGAGCCGGCTCAGGGCGTCGATGTCACCCGCCGCGGCCGCCGCCGCGGTGTCGTCGGTCGCGTCGTCGTCGAGGCCGGTGACGAGCGCGCGGTACACCGCACTCGTGGCGACGAGGGACTCGTGCGTCCCCTCGTCGACGACGCGCCCGTGGTCGAGGACCAGGATGCGGTCGGCGAGGTGCAGCGTCGACTCGCGGTGGGCGATGAGGATCACCGTCCGGTCCCGGAGTTCGCCGCGGAGCGCGTCGTGGATCGACTGCTCGGTCGAGGCGTCGATCGCGCTCGTCGCGTCGTCGAGCACGAGGATCCGCGGATCGGACAGGATCGCCCGGGCGAGGGCGATCCGCTGCCGCTGCCCGCCGGACAACGACAGGCCACGCTCACCGACGACGGTTTCCAGCCCCTTCGGCAGCGCATCGATGAACCCGATCGCATGAGCGACCTCGGCCGCGTGGCGGATCTCCGCCTCGGTCGCCGAGGGACGCCCGTAGGCGATGTTCGCCCCGACCGTGTCCGAGAACAGGAAGCTGTCCTCGAACACCATGCCGATGGCGCCACGGATCGAGTGCAGGCTGAGCTCGCGGAGGTCGTGTCCGTCGAGCAGGACCCGCCCGGAATCCGGGTCGTGGAACCGGGCGACGAGGGACGCGACCGTCGACTTGCCGCTTCCGCTCGGCCCGACGAGGGCGACGCGCTCGCCGGGCCGCACCTGCAGGTCGAGCCCGTCGAGCGCGGGGTGGATGTCGGCACTCCCGGTCCCGTAGGAGAAGGTCACACCCTCGAACACGACGTCGCCCCGGACGTGGTCCACCGCCACGGCGTCCGGCGCGTCCCGGATCGCGGGCTCCCGGTCGATGAGCTGGAAGACCCGCTCGATGCCGACCTGCGCTTGCTGTCCGATCGTCAGCACGCCCGCGAGCTGCCGAGCGGGCGCCATGAGCGCGGCGACGTAGCTCGTGAACGCGAGGAACGTGCCGATGGTGATCCGGCCCTCCAGGGCGAGCCACCCGCCCAACGCCAGGATCGCGACCTGCGCGAGGGTCGGGATCGACTCGAGCAGGGGCTGGAACCGCGCCTGGATCCGCACCGAACGCATCTGCGCGCCGTAGAGGCCGGTCGCGACGCGCGTCAGGTGCTCGACCTCGTGCCGCTCCCGGCCGAACGCCTTGACGACGCGGACCCCGTTGACGTCCTCGTCGACGATCTGCGCCACCTCGCCCTCGCGCTGCTGGGCGTCCCAGGTCGCGGGCATGATCCTGCGCCGCATCCGGTACGCCGTCACGACGAGGACCGGCACCATCACGAGGCTGACCAGGGCGAGCAGGGGTGACAGCGTGAACATCACGACGATCGACAGGACCATCAGGATCACGTTGCCGCTCATGATCGGCAGCATGTTGAGCAGGCCCTGCACGAGCGCCGAGTCGGAGTTCGCCCGGCTGACGAGCTGCCCCGTCGGCATCTGGTCGAGGCTCGCGAAGTCCATGCGCTGCAGGTGGTCGTGCATGTCGTTGCGGAGGTCGTTCTGCACCTCGAGCGCCACCCGGCCGCCGCGGTACCGCCGCAGGTACGTGAAGCCGAACGTCGCGGCGGCGAGCGCCAGGAGCAGCGCCAGCCACGGTCCGAGCGGCGAGGTGTGCGCGACGATCACGCCGTCCACGATGCGACGGGCGACGAGCGGTACGACGACCTGGCAGAGGCTCCCGAGCAGCGCCGCGACGAGCGAGATGACGACGCTCCTGCGGTGGCGGAGCATGTAACGCCAGAGGCGGCGGATCCAGCCCTCGGTGCTCGGGTCGGTCACGCGCGCCACTCTACGCCGGATGGTTCCGGCTCCGAACCATCTGCGTGCGGCCGTCGTCGCCGCTACCAGTGGGTACGCTTCGCGGGTGGATGCGACGCAGCCCTCCGGGACGACGAGACGACGGATCGAGCTGCGGCTCCGGAAGCCGGCGCTGGCGTGGTTCGCCCGACCGACCGTCGTGGTCGACGGACGCGGGCACCCGGCGCAGTGGGGGACCGGCACGTGGGGGGTGTCGGACGCGGGCGGCACCGAGATCGCCGTGTACCTCTACAACCGCGTGTGGCGCTTCGGCGCGGCCAGCACCACCGTCGGCGGGGGCGGAGCCGCCCCCGCGGTCCTCGAGTACCGCGTCGGTGTCCTGCCGACCGCGCGGGGGCGGCTCGTCTCGCTGCGCTGAGACACGCGTTCCCTGGGAAGCACCGGTGTCCTCGTCCCACGGCTCCGGCCACCCGACGCGTAGGAAGGGCTGCAGCGGCCGACGCCCTGTCGGTCCGAGACGAAGGAGACGACATGGCACAGGGAGTAGCGGCGGTCTGGGTGCCCGTCACGGACATGCAGCGCGCGGTCGCGTTCTACCGCGACACGCTCGGACTCGAGGTCACGCACGAGGGTGACGACTGGAGCGAGATCGACGGCGGTGGCCTGCGTATCGGCCTGAACGCCCGCGAGGACGCGAAGCCCGCGAGTGACGGCGGCGCCGTCATCACGTTCCAGCCGGACGGGAGCATCGAGGACGAGATCGCGACGCTCAAGGAGCGCGGCGCCGACATCGAGGGCTCCGTCAGCGAGCACCCGTGGGGTCGGATCATGCCGTTCAAGGACTCCGAGGGCAACGACCTGCAGTACTACACGCCGCCGCAGGGCTGACCGCGCCACGGGGCGGTGCGTGCGGTCGAGTCGCTCAGCGGCAGCCGCCGCACGTCCCTCCCGCC
>NZ_QKTT01000031.1:0-5887 GCF_003234555.1 Curtobacterium sp. MCBD17_019
CGCGACACGCCCGGGATGTGGGGTGGTTTGCTGGGTGGTGGGGTGGTGCGTAAAGTAATCACTCGTCACCCCAAAGGTGCGGCGGAGCGGCCGGGACAGTGTCCCGGAGCGAGCCGGCCTCAAGCGGGACCGTCCTCCACCGAGGTTCTGATCGGGACTTGCGCCTGATCGCTTCGACGCTTAGGATGTAAAACCTGCAACTGGTCCTCTCCTTCGGGATGAGCCATCCACCTCGTGTAGGGGGATGCACATCGGTTGCACAACCAAGAACACAGCTTCGTTGCTGATGTCCGGGGGTTCCCGGGTTGATGAGCGGATGCGTCTGGTCCTTGAGAACTCAACAGCGTGCACATTGTCAATGCCAATTTATTGACCCCGTGCGTGTCGGCCTTCGGGTTGGCGCGTTCGTGGACGATTCCTTTGGATTGAATGATTGTCAGTAGACAGTCTTTTCAGTCAGCATCAAATTCGCCTTCTGCTCTTCGGAGTGGTTGGGAACGTTTTTTACGGAGAGTTTGATCCTGGCTCAGGACGAACGCTGGCGGCGTGCTTAACACATGCAAGTCGAACGATGATGCCCAGCTTGCTGGGCGGATTAGTGGCGAACGGGTGAGTAACACGTGAGTAACCTGCCCCTGACTCTGGGATAAGCGTTGGAAACGACGTCTAATACTGGATATGACGGCCGATCGCATGGTCTGGTCGTGGAAAGAATTTTGGTTGGGGATGGACTCGCGGCCTATCAGGTAGTTGGTGAGGTAATGGCTCACCAAGCCGACGACGGGTAGCCGGCCTGAGAGGGTGACCGGCCACACTGGGACTGAGACACGGCCCAGACTCCTACGGGAGGCAGCAGTGGGGAATATTGCACAATGGGCGAAAGCCTGATGCAGCAACGCCGCGTGAGGGATGACGGCCTTCGGGTTGTAAACCTCTTTTAGTAGGGAAGAAGCGAAAGTGACGGTACCTGCAGAAAAAGCACCGGCTAACTACGTGCCAGCAGCCGCGGTAATACGTAGGGTGCAAGCGTTGTCCGGAATTATTGGGCGTAAAGAGCTCGTAGGCGGTTTGTCGCGTCTGCTGTGAAATCCCGAGGCTCAACCTCGGGCTTGCAGTGGGTACGGGCAGACTAGAGTGCGGTAGGGGAGATTGGAACTCCTGGTGTAGCGGTGGAATGCGCAGATATCAGGAAGAACACCGATGGCGAAGGCAGATCTCTGGGCCGTAACTGACGCTGAGGAGCGAAAGCGTGGGGAGCGAACAGGATTAGATACCCTGGTAGTCCACGCCGTAAACGTTGGGCGCTAGATGTAGGGACCTTTCCACGGTTTCTGTGTCGTAGCTAACGCATTAAGCGCCCCGCCTGGGGAGTACGGCCGCAAGGCTAAAACTCAAAGGAATTGACGGGGGCCCGCACAAGCGGCGGAGCATGCGGATTAATTCGATGCAACGCGAAGAACCTTACCAAGGCTTGACATACACCGGAAACGGCCAGAGATGGTCGCCCCCTTGTGGTCGGTGTACAGGTGGTGCATGGTTGTCGTCAGCTCGTGTCGTGAGATGTTGGGTTAAGTCCCGCAACGAGCGCAACCCTCGTTCTATGTTGCCAGCGGTTCGGCCGGGGACTCATAGGAGACTGCCGGGGTCAACTCGGAGGAAGGTGGGGATGACGTCAAATCATCATGCCCCTTATGTCTTGGGCTTCACGCATGCTACAATGGCCGGTACAAAGGGCTGCGATACCGTAAGGTGGAGCGAATCCCAAAAAGCCGGTCTCAGTTCGGATTGAGGTCTGCAACTCGACCTCATGAAGTCGGAGTCGCTAGTAATCGCAGATCAGCAACGCTGCGGTGAATACGTTCCCGGGCCTTGTACACACCGCCCGTCAAGTCATGAAAGTCGGTAACACCCGAAGCCGGTGGCCTAACCCTTGTGGAAGGAGCCGTCGAAGGTGGGATCGGTGATTAGGACTAAGTCGTAACAAGGTAGCCGTACCGGAAGGTGCGGCTGGATCACCTCCTTTCTAAGGAGCATCTGGCACTGCTGGCCTGGCCCGTTCGGGTTGGGGGTGGTGTCCAGGCGCCGGATCGAGACGAATGTTCTTGCCGGTAGCTCATGGGTGGAACATTGACAGTGGGTCCGGATGGATCTCGTGGATGCTAGTACGTCGGTTTCGGCCGGTTGGAACGGGTCTGTGGGTGAGGTTCGGGCCGTGCACGTTGTTGGGTCCTGAGGGACCAGGCTTCCCTGCTGCCTGTGTGGTGGTGGGGGTTGGGGCTTGATGCCCCCTCGTTGGGCCAGTGCCAAGTCGACCGGTTGGTCGGGGCGGGCTGGTGCCGATCGTATGTTGAGAACTACACAGTGGACGCGAGCATCTTAGACGCTTGCTGATTCGTCGCCGGCTTTCGTGGTTGGTGGTGGGTCGGCTGGTGTCACAAGAGTGCGATTCGCTCCTGACGTCGTTTGGCGTTGGGACGAGTCAACACTGAGGCCGTGCATCGTTTTCGGTGCGCGGCAATCTTTGTGGTCAAGTTTCTAAGAGCAAACGGTGGATGCCTTGGCATCTGGAGCCGAAGAAGGACGTAGAAATCTGCGATAAGCCTCGGGGAGCTGATAATCGAGCTGTGAGCCGAGGATTTCCGAATGGGGAAACCCCGCCAGGCGTTTTGCGACCTGGTGACTCCCGCCTGAATGTATAGGGCGGGTAGAGGGAACGTGGGGAAGTGAAACATCTCAGTACCCACAGGAAGAGAAAACAACATGTGATTCCGTGAGTAGTGGCGAGCGAAAGCGGATGAGGCTAAACCGATCATGTGTGATAGCCGGCGGGCGTTGCATGGTCGGGGTTGTGGGACACGTCGCTCAGTTCTGCCGGACTGGGGCGGTTACAGCGCATCATAGTCGAACCGGTTTGAAAGCCGGGCCGTAGTGGGTGCCAGCCCCGTAGACGAAATGGTGTTATGGCCGGATGTGTATCCCAAGTAGCACGGGGCCCGAGAAATCCCGTGTGAATCTGTCAGGACCACCTGATAAGCCTAAATACTCCCAGATGACCGATAGCGGACAAGTACCGTGAGGGAAAGGTGAAAAGTACCCCGGGAGGGGAGTGAAATAGTACCTGAAACCGTTTGCTTACAAACCGTTGGAGCCTCCTTGTTGGGGTGACAGCGTGCCTTTTGAAGAATGAGCCTGCGAGTTAGCGATATGTGGCGAGGTTAACCCGTGTGGGGTAGCCGTAGCGAAAGCGAGTCTGAATAGGGCGATTCAGTCGCATGTCCTAGACCCGAAGCGAAGTGATCTATCCATGGCCAGGGTGAAGCGACGGTAAGACGTCGTGGAGGCCCGAACCCACTTCAGTTGAAAATGGAGGGGATGAGCTGTGGATAGGGGTGAAAGGCCAATCAAACTTCGTGATAGCTGGTTCTCTCCGAAATGCATTTAGGTGCAGCGTTGCGTGTTTCTTGCCGGAGGTAGAGCTACTGGATGGCCGATGGGCCCTACAAGGTTACTGACGTCAGCCAAACTCCGAATGCCGGTAAGTGAGAGCGCAGCAGTGAGACGGTGGGGGATAAGCTTCATCGTCGAGAGGGAAACAACCCAGACTACCAACTAAGGCCCCTAAGCGTGTGCTAAGTGGGAAAGGATGTGGAGTTGCACAGACAACCAGGAGGTTGGCTTAGAAGCAGCCACCCTTGAAAGAGTGCGTAATAGCTCACTGGTCAAGTGATTCCGCGCCGACAATGTAACGGGGCTCAAGCACACCGCCGAAGTTGTAGATTTCGTACCCAGACAAGCCTTCGTGGTTCAGTCGTACGGAGTGGTAGGAGAGCGTCGTGTGGCGAGTGAAGCGGCGGAGTGATCCAGCCGTGGACGCCACACGAGTGAGAATGCAGGCATGAGTAGCGAAAGACGGGTGAGAAACCCGTCCTCCGAAAGACCAAGGGTTCCAGGGCCAGGCTAATCCGCCCTGGGTAAGTCGGGACCTAAGGCGAGGCCGACAGGCGTAGTCGATGGACAACGGGTTGATATTCCCGTACCGGCGAACAACCGTCCCAGTCAATCCAGTGGTGCTAAGAGTCCTAACCCGGCTCGATCCTGATCCCTTCGGGGTGATGGACGTCCGGTCTAACGCTCGACCCCATGCTGGTGCGGCTAGCGTATTAACAGGTGTGACGCAGGAAGGTAGCTGAGCCAGGCGATGGTATCCGTAAGGTGAACCTGGTGTAAGGATGTAGGGCTGACGATAGGCAAATCCGTCGTCTGTACGCCTGAGATCCGATGCATACCCGTCATGGGGAATTCAGTGATCCTATGCTGCCGAGAAAAGCATCGACGCGAGGTTGCAGCTGCCCGTACCCGAAACCGACTCAGGTGGTCAGGTAGAGAATACCAAGGAGATCGAGAGAATCGTGGTTAAGGAACTCGGCAAAATGCCCCCGTAACTTCGGGAGAAGGGGGGCCGGAACCGTGAACGGACTTGCTCCGGGAGCGGGGAAGGCCGCAGAGACCAGTGGGAAGCGACTGTTTACTAAAAACACAGGTCCGTGCGAAGTCGCAAGACGATGTATACGGACTGACGCCTGCCCGGTGCTGGAAGGTTAAGAGGAAGGGTTAGCCTCACGGCGAAGCTCAGAATTTAAGCCCCAGTAAACGGCGGTGGTAACTATAACCATCCTAAGGTAGCGAAATTCCTTGTCGGGTAAGTTCCGACCTGCACGAATGGCGTAACGACTTCCCAGCTGTCTCAACCGCGAACTCGGCGAAATTGCACTACGAGTAAAGATGCTCGTTACGCGCAGCAGGACGGAAAGACCCCGTGACCTTTACTACAGCTTGGTATTGGTGTTCGGTGTGGCTTGTGTAGGATAGGTGGGAGACTGTGAAGCGGGCACGCCAGTGTTCGTGGAGTCGTTGTTGAAATACCACTCTGGTCACTCTGGATGTCTAACGTAGGACCCTGATCGGGTTCATGGACAGTGCCTGGTGGGTAGTTTAACTGGGGCGGTTGCCTCCCAAAAAGTAACGGAGGCGCCCAAAGGTTCCCTCAACCTGGTTGGCAATCAGGTGTCGAGTGTAAGTGCACAAGGGAGCTTGACTGTGAGACTGACAAGTCGAGCAGGGACGAAAGTCGGGACTAGTGATCCGGCAGTGGCTTGTGGAAGCGCTGTCGCTCAACGGATAAAAGGTACCTCGGGGATAACAGGCTGATCTTGCCCAAGAGTCCATATCGACGGCATGGTTTGGCACCTCGATGTCGGCTCGTCGCATCCTGGGGCTGGAGTAGGTCCCAAGGGTTGGGCTGTTCGCCCATTAAAGCGGTACGCGAGCTGGGTTTAGAACGTCGTGAGACAGTTCGGTCCCTATCCGCTGCGCGCGTAGGAAATTTGAGAAGATCTATCCCTAGTACGAGAGGACCGGGATGGACGAACCTCTGGTGTGTCAGTTGTTCTGCCAAGGGCACCGCTGATTAGCTACGTTCGGACCGGATAACCGCTGAAAGCATCTAAGCGGGAAGCCGTCTTCGAGATGAGATTTCCATGCCCCTTGTGGGTGAGAGGCTCCCAGTAGACGACTGGGTTGATAGGCCGGATGTGGAAGCGGGGACTAACGACCCGTGGAGCTGACCGGTACTAATAAGCCGATGACTTGATTACACTTCCCACCCGTTCGGGTGGGGCTCGCGTCCACTTTGTGGTTCCCGATATGCGATCGGGGATCATCCGCATCAACTGCGGAACATGATCGTGAATATCGATGGTGTTCCGGTGGTCATAGCGAGAGGGAAACGCCCGGTCACATTCCGAACCCGGAAGCTAAGCCTCTCAGCGCCGATGGTACTGCAAGGGGGACCTTGTGGGAGAGTAGGACACCGCCGGACTCAACGTCA
>NZ_QKTT01000032.1:0-5453 GCF_003234555.1 Curtobacterium sp. MCBD17_019
GCGGTGGGACGGGAGGCACGGCGCGGCCGGCGCCGCCAGGGTGCGGCGGGCGGGCGGTCGCGTCGAGCGCGGGAGGGTCTGTGGGACGTGCGGGGCGATGCGGCGGGGGCTGGGCCTCCCGGCTGGAGGTCCCCGGCCGGGGTCAGTCGGCGGCGGTCAGCCGGCCGACCCGGCGTGCCAGCGGAGCGCGCGCCGCTCCACCAGGGTGATGACCGCCAGGAGCAGGACCCCGATCACGGCGAGGATCGCGATCGCGGCGTAGACCACGGCGAGCTGGTTCATCGACGACGCCGTGCTGATCACGGTGCCGAGGCCACCGGTCGACCCCGACGCCGACAGCTCGGCGACGACGGCACCGATGATCGACAGCGGGAACACGATCCGGAGCGCCGCGAACACGTACGGCATGGCGTTCGGGACCCGCAGGTGCACGAGCAGTTCGAGCCGCGACGCGTTCATCGTCCGGTACACCTGCAGCACCGGCTGCGGCACCGACCGGAGCCCGACCGCGGTGTTGATGAGGATCGGGAAGAAGCAGATGAGCGCCGTGATGACGAGCTTCGGGGCCGGACCGAACCCGAACGCCACGACGAGCGCCGGGGCGATCGCGACGAGCGGTGTCACGTTGAGGACGACGGCGATGGGCATCACCGCCCGACGGACCACCGGGAGCTCGCTCGTCAGGACCGCGAGCACGAACGCGGCGACGAACCCGATCGCCAGGCCGATCACCGCCTCGAGCAGGGTGATCCCGGCGTTCTGCACGTAGTACGGGAACTGCGTCGCGAGCGACGCGCCGATCGCCGGCAGCGGCGGCAGCAGGTACGGCATCGCGGCCGCGCCCCACTGCCACAGCGCGGCGAGGACCGCGAGCATGACGACGAGCGGCAGCCACACGCGGGGGTGCAGCCACGCGGTGCGGCGCGACCCCGCCGCACGTCCGCCCGGCTGGGAGGTCCGACCCGGCCCCGGCGGGTCCGTCACGACGGCGGCCGTGGTGCCGTCGACCCCTGCTCCGGTCGCGGCCGCGTCGGCGGCGGCGCTCGTCGTCGTGGCGGCCGTGGTCTCGGTGCTCATCCCGCGCCTCCTACGCCGCGTCCGTCGTGCGCCATGCCTGGTGCAGGGCGGCGCGGATGCGGTCCTCGTACTCGTGGAACCGGGTCTCGGCGAACAGGCGCTCGTTGCGGGGACGTGGCAGGTCGATCTCGATCGTGTCGACGATCCGCCCCGGGCGCGGTGCCATCACGACGACCTCGTCGGACATCCGCACGGCCTCGGACACCGAGTGCGTGACGAACAGGACGGTCGTGTGGAGCTCGTCCCACATGTCGAGGAGCTGGTCCTGCAGGTTCTCGCGCGTGAACTCGTCGAGCGCCGAGAACGGCTCGTCCATGAGCAGCACGTCCGGCTGCAACCCGAACGCCCGGACGATCGCGGCGCGCTGCTGCATCCCGCCCGACAGCTGCGAGGGGAGCTTGTCGACCGCGTCCTCGAGGCCGGCCTTGCGGAGCAGGTCGCGCACGTCCGGGCTCGTCGTCGTCCGGTCGCCGAGGTCCCCGATCCGCTGCCGCCGAGCGGTCGCCCCCGTGTTGATCCGCTGTGGCAGCGACACGTTCCCGAGCACCGACAGCCACGGCAGCAGCGCCGGGGTCTGCGGCACGAGGCCGATGAGCTTGGCGGCACACGCCTCGGCGGGGGTCACGCCGTGGACGAGGACGTCACCGTCGTCCGCCGGCTCGAGGCCCGCGACCAGGCGCAGCAGCGTCGACTTGCCGCAGCCGCTCGGGCCGATGAGGCTCACGAACCGCCCCGGCTCGATCGTCAGGTCCACGCCCGCGAGCGCCACCATCCCGCTTGGTCCCTGTCCGTACACCTTGCGGGCGTCCCGCAGCTCGACCGCAGTCGTCATGTCGTCCCTCCACGCCGTCGCCGAGCACGGATGCTCGTTCTCGGATGGCGGAGAGCGTGCGTCGCGAGTTCGAGGTCTGCGACGCGGAGATCCGCTGCTACGACGACGACGGTACCGAGCACGTGTTTCGTGGAGCGGCGCTCGGTGTTGCGGACGTGTTAACGCTCGGGCGGCCGCGGGGGCCGGTGCTGCTCCGGCATCGCCGCGGGCTGGTCCGGCACCGCCGCGCTGGGCCCCGGAGCCGCCGCTCGGTGCTCCGCCAGCGGCACCACGTGGTCGCCGTCGAACACGACCACCTCGATGCCCAGGTCCGCCGCGGCCGTGGCGACCCACCCGCCGAACGCCTGCGCGACGAGCCCCGTGACGACGAGCACGGCGCGCTCGGCCGTGGGCACGCTCCGGAGCAGCCACGCGAGCTTCGCGCAGTCGGCGAGCACCTTGTTCCGGTAGGCGGGCTTGTACGTGCCCTGGTTGCCGATGAGCTGCACGACGACCGTGCCGTCGGGGTCCATGCCCTCGACCTCGACCCGATTGCGCTCGTCGAGCTGCATCGGCCGCGGCCGGAGGCGCAACCCCAGGTCGTCCCCGAGCGCCACGAGCATGCGCCGCTCGACGGACCCCTCGGCGAACCGACCCCACTCGCTGCGGGCGTCGGCCGTCGTCAGGGGCATGCGGCGAGTGTAGGGAGCGTCGGTTTCGCCCGTGTTACCGGCCGCGGGCTCTTCCCCGCGACCGGCGTGCGCGCGCCGACGACAAGTGCGCGGTCGTTGCCGCGCGCGCGTCGTCGTCCACGCGCGCACTCCCTCGCGGGAGGCTCGTCACGCCCGATCGTGCAGCGTGATCCGGTACCCGTCGGGGTCCTCGAACGTGAAGGTGCGACCGAACGGGCCGTCGACGGGCGCGTCCACGATCCGGACGCCGGCGGCACTGAGCTCGTCGTGGATCGCCTGCGCATCGGGCGCGTGGAACCACACCGCGACGCCGACACCCGGCTCGGGCGCATCGGCGACGCCCGACCCGGGCACGCGCTCCCGCACCGCGAACGCGATCGGCGTGGTAGCGAAGACGACCGCGTGCGGCGGCCCGGGCTGTCGGGTCAGTCCAAGGTGCTGCTCGTAGAACTCCGCGGACCGTTCGAGGTCGCGGACCTGCAGCGAGATGAAGTCGGGGCCGGTGACGGACATGTGTTCTCCTCGTTCGATGTCAGGAAATTGACACCACAACGCTATGTCAGAATACTGACATGAGTCAAGCGGACGAGGGCATCGACCTCGACACGTCGGTGGGGTACCTGCTCAAGCAGGCGTCGAGTGCGCTGCACGCCGCGATGGACGCGGTCCTGCGGCCCCTCGGCATGAGCATCACGCACTACTCGTGCCTCGAACTCCTGGCCCAGCGGCCGGGCCTGTCGAACTCCGAGCTGGCGCGCGGGGCCTTCGTGTCACGGCAGGCGATGCACGTCCTGCTGCAGGCACTCGAGCGCGACGGACACGTCTCCCGCCCTGCCGTCGCCCCCGCGGGCCGGGTACTCCCGACCGAGCTGACACCGCTCGGCCGCGAGCGCCTGGCCGTGGCGAGCGCCGCCGTCCGCGCCGTCGAGCGCCGCATGTCCGCGGAGCTCACGGGTCGGCAACCCCAGGAACTCGCGGCACTGCTCCGGCGGTGCATCGCGGGCCTCCAGGCGTAGGCGGCGCACCGACCGGCGCGCCGCGACCACGGACGGGAGGCCCTCACCCGACCCGCAACGGACCGCGCCGACCGACGAGCCACACCGTCAGGGCGAACCCGGCCAGCACCGCGCCCGCCACGGTCACCCCGGTCCACCCCCAGTCGTCCCAGAGCAGCCCGGCGAGCGCCGACCCGATCGCCCCACCGATGAAGTTCCCGGTCACGAACGCGGTGTTCAACCGGCTCCGGGCCTCGTGCGAGACGGCGAAGATCCGCGCCTGGTTGAGGATGTTCTGCCCCTGGATCGCGATGTCGAGCAGGACGATCGCCACCAGGACGAGCACGACGGACCGTCCCCCGAGCCCCGCGACGACGAACGCCACGAGTGCGAGGACCCAGAGTGCGCCCGTCGCGGGGACGTTCCAGCCCCGGTCGTGCAGGCGGCCACCGCGCTGGGCCGCGACCGCGCCGGCCAGACCCGCGAGCCCGAACAGTCCGATGACGACCACGGGGTAGTGGAACGGTGGCCCGCTGAGCAGGAACGTCAGCGCGGTCCAGAACATCGTGAACGCCCCGAACCCCGTGGCGCTCAGCGCGAGCGTCCACCGGACCACGGGTTCGTGGACGACCACCAGGAACACGGACCGGATGAGCGCCGGGTACCGGATGCGCGCCTTCGGCTCGAGCGTCGGGATCGCCCGGTACAGCAGGAACGCGAGCACCACGGCGGCGACCGCGGCGATGACGAAGATCGTCCGCCAGCCCGCGATCTCGGCGATGAGCCCGCTCAGGGTCCGGGACACCAGGATCCCGGTCAGGAGGCCCGACGCCACCGTCCCGACGACCCGCCCGCGGTGCTCGTCGGCGGCGAGGTCGCCGGCGAGCGGCGTGAGCACCTGCCCCGCCACCGTGGTCAGCCCGACCGCGGCGAGCGCCACGAGGAGTGCGGCCATGGACGGGGCGAGCGCACATGCGGCGAGGGCGACCGCGGACAGCACGAGCATGAGCGGGACGAGCTTCCGTCGGTCCACCACGTCGCCGAGGGGCACGACGAGCAGGATCCCGACGGCGTACCCGAGCTGGGTCACGGTGACGAGCCACCCTGCGGTCGAGGTCGACCCGTGCAGGTCCCCGGCGATGAAGTCGAGGAGCGGCTGCGCCCAGTACAGGTTGCCGACGGCGGCGCCGCCCGCGATCGCGAACAGGAGGGTGCGACCGGTCGTCATGCCGGTCCGGGAGGGCTGGGTCACCCCACCAGCCTGCCCCTCGCCGGCCGATTGGAGGGCGCCCCGACACCACCCCTGTCGCGCGAACGGGGGACTGTCGGGGGACAGTTCACATGTGCGTACGATGTACGTGCAGTCCGCACCCACCGAGCGGGCCACATGGGGGGATCCGGCGTACGAGTGTGCCCGGTCGACATCAGTGGTCGTCGACCGGTGCCATCCCGAGCCGAGGGGCAGCCCGCATGCGCACCCGATCCCGCCACGCCCGTCGGCGCCCCCACCGCAGCACCTCCGGCGGTCGTGGCCCTCACCACCGACTCCCCCGGCTCGTCGCCGCGCTGCTCGTCGTCACGGCACTCACCGCCGCCGGGACCGGGATCAGCACGGTCGCCCTCGCGGACCCCGGCGCACCGACGGGAGGCGCGACCTCCTCCCCGACGGCCGTCCCGACCGGGGCGCCCTCCGCCGATCCCGGCAGCGCCGGTGGTGGCACTGCCAGCGGCGGTCCCGCCGACGGTGGGCCGACCGGCGCGCCGAACCCGACGACGGCGCCGACCGACGTCCCGACGACCACCCCGACGAGCACGCCCACGACGCCCACCGACGGCGCCACGCCCGGCCCGGGACCCGTCACGGACCCGTCCCCCACC
>NZ_QKTT01000033.1:0-3438 GCF_003234555.1 Curtobacterium sp. MCBD17_019
GTACGGGCAGAGCGGGGGACACCGGTGCGGCCTGGAACGGACCGGGGGCGGGGGGCGCAAGCCGTCCTCTCGGGACCGCGCCCGCGCTGCCGACCGCCCGCCGCGCGCGCCTGGCGCCTGCCGCCTCGCGCCCGCGCCTGCCGCCTGCCGCGCGTACCCGCGCCTGCCGCGCGTACCCGCGCCTGCCGCGCGTACCCGCGCCTGCCGCGCGCACCCGCGCCTGCCGCGCGTACCCGCGCCTGCCGCCTGCCGCACGTACCCGCGCCTGCCGCCTGCCGCGCCCGCCGCCCACGCGCTCGCCCGCCGCCCACGCGCTCGCCCGCCGCCCACGCGCTCGCCCGCCGCACCCGCGTTGGGCCGCGACAACGCCCGCGTCCGCGCGCCGCCGCTACTCGACCCCGATGTCCTCGTTCCAGAGCGTCGGCTCCTCGGCGATGAACGTGCGCATCATGGCGACGAGGTCCGGGTCGTCCAGGATCGTGACCTCGACGCCCTGCTCCCGCAGCCAGTCGTGACCGCCGGAGAACGTCTCCGCCTCACCGATCACGACGCGGGAGATGCCGAACTGCTTGACGAGGCCCGAGCAGTACCAGCAGGGCGACAGCGTCGTGACCATCGTCGTGCCCGAGTAGCCGGGCTGCCGTCCGGCGTTGCGGAACGCGTTCGTCTCGGCGTGCATCGACGCGTCGTCGTCCTGCACGCGCCGGTTGTGGCCGCTGCCGAGCAGGGTGCCGTCGGCGGCGAACAGCGCGGCGCCGATCGGGATCCCGCCCTCGACGAGCCCCTGCTCCGCCTCGGCGCGGGCGACGGCCAGCTGCTCCTCGGCGGTCGTGAAGCGCGGCCCGGCGCCGACCGGTTCCGGGCCCGCCGCGGTGGCCGGGTCGTCCGCCACGGCACCGAGGCCGGACGCCGCTGCCGCGTCCTGCACCGATCCACCGGGGACCGCCGACGGGGCCGCGTCGCCGCTCGCTCCCTCGGCCGGGAGGCCCGTCACCGGGTCCCTGGGATCACCACCGGGATGCCGCACGGTCGGCTCCTGCGGCTCGGCCGGCTCCCGCGACTCGGCCGGCTCCTCGACGTCGGTCATGCGACGTCGTCCGCGCCGTCGACGCCGATGACGGTGTCGGGCGCCTCGGCGAGCGGACCGCCGACGGCCGGCTTCGCGACGCGGAACAGCAGGAAGTAGGCCGCGAACGCGACGACGAACCCGACGAGCGGGGTGAGGTCGCCGACCGGGGTCGCCTTGGCGACGGGACCTTCGTAGAACGTCTGGTTCGAGAACAACCACACGGACAGCACGCCGCCGATGAGGAACGCGGTGATGCCCGCCCAGTTGCGGTACCGGACGCGGTCGGGGATGAACTGCGCGATGGACGTGCCGCGACGCAGGATCCGGTCGGCGAACACGACCCCGAGCCAGGGCGCGATCCAGTAGGCGATGACGAGGAGGAAGTTCTCGTACTTCTCGCCGGCGTCGGGCAGGGCCCAGAGCGCGACGAAGAAGCCGATGATGCCGAACCCGACGGCGACGATGGCCCGACGCAGCCCGAACCGGATGCGAACGCCCGCGGCGAGGAACGACATCGCGCCGGAGTAGATGTTGAGCGAGTTGGCGGCGATGGCGCCCACTGCGATCGCGATGAGCGTCAGGTCGCGGATCACGACCGGGAGGCTCGACGTGAACGACCCGGTCGGGTCGCCCGGGTCGAACCCACCGATGGTGACGGCTGCCGCGCCCGCCGCCATGAGGACGGTGCACGACACGAAGTCGCCGATGCCCGCGGCCCAGCCGGCGGTGCGGCGGGATGCGCTGGCGGGCAGGTACCGGGTGTAGTCGGACGCGTAGGGGTTCCAGCCGGCGGCGTAACCGAACGCCGCGCTCACGGTGAGGGTGAAGCCGGCGAAGGAGTAGCCGCCGCCCTTCGGGGTGTACTCGAGGTGGGCGTGGGAGAAGATCACGATCGTCGCGATGAGGAAGATGATCCCGAGGATGTACGACGCGTAGCGCTCGAACACCTGGACGAGGTCGTGGCCGACGAACGCCACGGCGACCTCGAGCACCACGACGATGATCAGCGCGAGCCAGGTGCTCATGCCGGTGAGGGTCGACAGCGCCAGCGCGCCGGAGACCGAGTTCGTGGCGAACCAGCCCAGGCCGGCCATGATCGTGTTGATGCCCGCCGGCAGGATGTTGCCGAGGAACCCGAACGCGGTGCGGCTCAGCACGAGCTGTGCGAGACCCTCACGCGGCCCCCACGTCGACAGGATGCCCTGTGTCAGCGACCCGAGTGCGTTGCCGATGATGAGGGCGATCATCGCCCAGCGGAAGTCGAGCCCGAAGAACAGCACCGCGATGACGCCGACGTAGATCGTGGCGAACTCGAGGTTCGGCGCGGTCCAGGTGGCCGCGAGCTGCCACGGGGAGCCGTGACGGGCGGAAGCGGGGATGGCCTCGATGCCGCCGGGTTCGACGCGGCTCGGGCGGGCGTGCACGGGGGACGGTGCAGTGGTGGTCACTGAGGAAGCCTACGAGCGCCCGCGGCCGGCCGGGGTCGTGATGGCCGGTTCGTCACACGCTCTTTACACGGCGGCGCGAGGCCGTCGCCGGTTCCCAGCATGCTCCCAGCGCTCTCCGGTCGACTCTGAGCACGTGTACAGCGGACACGGCGGCCGTCGCCGTAGTGTCGGACGCCCCGACGGGCTCTGCTCGGCGTCACACGAACGGAAGGCACACCATGGGATTCCTCGATCGACTGCTCGGGCGCGAGGACCGATCGCAGCCGGGCGGTGGCCGACAGGCATGGCCGACGAACGCCGACCCGTACGGGCAGCAGTCCGCCGCGGGCTACCGCTACGGTCAGCAGTCGTACGACGTGCCGCCGGGTGCTGCGCGTACCGCCTCCGCGGGATCGTCGACGCCCCCGAGCGAGGACGAACTCGCGGTGGAGCGCTACCGCTACCTCCTGCGTACGGCGCCGCCCGAGCGCATCGAGGACGTCCACGCCGAGGCCTTCGCCCGGTTGACACCCGAGCAGCGACGCATGGTGTTCGATGAGTTGTCGCGCACCGCGCCCGCCGGTGAGGCTCCTCGCGCCGACGACCCCCGCTCACTCGCGCAGGCCGCGACGCGGTCGGAGATCCGGCAACCGGGGACCCTCGAGCGGTCGCTCGGCGGTTGGGGCGGCGGGTACGGGGGTCGCGGCGCGTACGGCGGTGCGAGCGGATTCGGCGGGTTCGGCGGGTACGGGAGGTCCGGGTCCGGTTTCGGGAGCATGCTCGGTGCCTCGCTCCTCGGCTCCGTCGCGGGCTACGTCATCGGGTCGACGATCATGAGCGCCTTCCTGCCCGAGCCCGGCATGTTCGGTGAGCCGGTCGACGCGAGTGGGGCGGACGACGGGGGTGACGGCAGTGGTGACGACGGTGGCGGCGGGTACGGGG
>NZ_QKTT01000034.1:0-1266 GCF_003234555.1 Curtobacterium sp. MCBD17_019
TGACCTGTCCCGGGTTTCCCGGACGCTCTCTTTGTGTTGATCATGCCGCGGTTTCGGCGGCGGTGTAGAGGTTCTCGAATTCGATGGGCGAGTAGTAGGCGAGCGCGGAGTGGCGTCGGGTGGGGTTGTAGAACGCTTCGATCCACTCGAACATCGCCGACGCGAGCTCGGCGCGGGTGGGCCAGTCGCAGCGGTCGAGCAGCTCGATCTGCATCGAGCCGAAGAACGATTCCATCAGCGCGTTGTCATACGCGGACGCGACCTGTCCCATTGAGCCGAGGAGCCCGGCTTCGCGGAGCCGGCTGCCGAATAACCATGACGTGAATTGCGCTCCACGATCCGAGTGGACGATGGTTCCCGTGGGCTGGCGGCGCCAGGTGGCCATCTGGATCGCGTCGACCACGAGCTCGGTGCGGAGGTGGTCCGCGATCGACCAGCCCACGCAGCGGCGGGAGAACACATCGATCACCGCCGCGCAGTACACCCACCCCTCGCCGGTGCGGTGCTGGGTGATGTCGGTGACCCACAGCTTGTCCGGCGCGTCTGCGGCGAACACCCGCTTCACCCGGTCTTCGAACACGGCCGGCAGCCGGCCCGAGCCGCTGGTACGCCATCTCCGATGATGAACTCCCTGCAGCCCGGCAAGGCGCATGAGCTTTTCGACCCGGCCGTGCCCGATCCGGCGCCACTGCCCGAGAACCAGCTCCGCGTGCACCCGACGGACACCATAGGTGCCGCGAGAGCGAACATGTATCTCCCGAATCTGGTCGATCAGGTACGCGTCGTCTATGTCGCGGTCCGAGGCACGGCGGGATCGCCACTCGTAGTAGCTCGACGGCGAGACTTGCAGGACCCGGCACGTCACCGCGACGGGCACCCCGTCATCGGCGAGCTCGCGGACGAGCCGGAACCCTATTTTGGGAGCACGTTCTCCCGCGCGAAGTATGCGCTGGCCCGCTTCAGGATCTCGATCTCCATCGCTTGCACCCGGTTCTCCCGACGCAACCGAACCAGCTCGGCCCGTTCGTCACGGGTCATCCCTTCGGCGCGGCCCTCTTCGACGGCCGCTTCGCTCATCCAGCGGCGCAGGCCCGACTCGCTGATCCCGAGATCCTTCGCGATCTCACGGACCGGTTTCTCACCCTGCCGGGCAAGCGCCACAGCGCGGCGACGGAACTCCTCAGGCTTCGCAGCAGGCATCACGGACTCCTTCTCCGGGACGATCATCGCCCCAACTCAGGTGTCCGGGAAACCCGGGACAGGTCA
>NZ_QKTT01000035.1:0-1112 GCF_003234555.1 Curtobacterium sp. MCBD17_019
CTAGTTGTACTGCCCAGGGAGGTTGGTCAACCGAGTGATCGGTGACCGGTTCCCGATGGCGGTGTGGGGCCGGTGGTGATTGTAGTGATGCAGCCATGCCGGGAGGGCGTTCCGGCGGGCGTGCTCGGTCGGGTAGTGCCGTGAGAACGCCCACCCGTCGGCGAGGGTGCGGTGGAAGCGTTCGATCTTCCCGTTGGTCTGCGGCCGATAGGGGCGGGTCTTCTTCGGCGTGATCTCCAGCTCAGTGCAGGCCTCGCGCCAGGCGTGGGACTTGTAGGCAGAGCCGTTGTCGGAGAGGACCCGCTCCACCCGGACACCGCGTGCGGCGAACCACGACACGGCCCGCCGTAGCACCCCGATCGCGGTCGCTGCTTTCTCGTCGTCGTGGATCTCGGCGTAAGCGACGCGGGAGTGGTCATCGATCACGGTGTGCACGAACGCGGTCCCGATCAGCGGGCCGCGATGCTTGCTGCGGCCCTTACCGGGCGTTGCTGACCGGTTCCGCCCACCTTGCTGTCGGCCGACGTAGCGCCAGCCGCCGCCATCGGGGATGTTGCCGAGTTTCTTCACGTCGACGTGGATCATCGCGCCCGGACGTTCGTGCTCGTAACGGCGCACGAGTTCGCCGGTGCGGATGTCGATGTGGTGCAGCCGGTTCACCCGACAGCGGGTCAGCACGGCGTGCACTGTCGAGGCCGGCATGCCGAGTTGCCCGCCGATCCCAACGGGACCGAGGCGCTTTCGCCAGCGAAGTGCGACGACCTTCTTCACCAGCTCAGGGCGGGTGCGGTTCGGGGACCGGTGCGGACGGGACGAGCGGTCATGCATGCCCTCGGCGCCCATGGCCGCATACCGGTCGGCCCAGCGCTTCGCGGTCGGCCAGGACACGTGGAAGAACAGGCTGCGTGCCGGACTGGCCAGCCGTCATCGACGATCAGACGACCGATCCGGAGGCGTTGGCGTGGTGTCAGGGCAGCGTTAGCGTGGGACACGAGGACCTCCTGCGGAGAGTGTGTGAACTAGACAGCTCCACTCCACTGCAGGAGGTCCTTCTCACATCCCAACGACTACAGCGAGTCGTCGCAACACAACCAACGTCCCTGGGCAGTACA
>NZ_QKTT01000004.1:0-245012 GCF_003234555.1 Curtobacterium sp. MCBD17_019
TAAGAGACGGGGGAGGCGGGGGACGAAGCGGGCTAGAGGTGCCCCGCCAGGAACCTCGCCTGCTTCGGCCAGTGGTGCCCGCCGCCGCCCTCGTGCCCGTTGTACGGGTAGACCTCGATCACCGCGTCCTCCGACGCGAGCGCGTTGAACGCCGCGAACGTGGTGCGGGGCGGCACGATCTCGTCCATGAGCGCCACGGAGAACAGCGCCGGTGCCGTGATCCGCTTGGCGAAGTTGACGCCGTCGAGGTAGCTCGCCGTCGTCCACACCGCCTCGGCGTGGTCGCGGTGCACGGCGAGGTAGCGCACGAGCTCCTGATACGGGTCGCTCACCGCCACCTCGGCGCCGTGCTCCCAGTCGGCCAGGAACGCGACGTCGGGCATGACCGCGACGACGCCGTCCCCGTGCGACTCGGCGAGGGCCGCGGCGGCGATCGCGATGCCGCCGCCCTGGCTCCCGCCGGTGACCGCCACCCGCGCCGGATCGACGAACGCGAGCGTCCGCACCGCGTCGACGAGCCGCAGGGCATCCGTGTGGACACGCCGGTAGAAGTGCTCGTGCGGATCGAGGATCCCGTTCGTCATCCACCCCGCGACCTGCCCGTTCGACGCGTGCGGGTCCGGCGTGTCACCGCCGTTGCCCCAGCCGCTGCCCTGTCCGCGCGTGTCCATGACGACGTGGACGTACCCGGCGAGGGCCCACTGCACGCGCTCGCCCGGCAACCCGCGGCCACCGTTGTAGCCGAGGTACTCGACGACGACCGGGAGCCGCTCGTCCCGCGGCCGGCGTGGACGGGTGACCCACGCCCGGACCGGCTCGGCCGCGAAGCCGGGGAACACCAGGTCCTCGACGACGAGCTCGGTGATCGGCGTGCTGGCCGGCGTCAGGACGGGTCCGACGCCCGCCGTCGTCGCGGCCTGCCGCGCTTCCGCGATCGTCGTCCGCCAGAACCCGTCGAAGTCGTCCGGCTCGCGCACCACCGGCCGGTACGCGCGGAGTTCGGCGAGCGGGAGGTCCGTGAACGGCATCTACAGGCTCCTGCGGTACGCGGCGAGCACCTCCGGCCGCGGATCGGCCGGGATCGTGTCCGCCGCGAGCGGCCAGTCGGGCAGCGCACCGCCGAGCACCCACGCGGCCTGCCGCGCGGCGCCCGCGGCGACGTACTCGCCGGGGTCGGGGATGAGCACGTCGCGCCCGAAGACCTGCGCGGCGATCGTCCGCACGGCGGGGTTCTGCGCGGCCCCGCCGATGAGGAACAGCCGCTCCACGCGGGTCCCCGTGCCCTCGACGGCAGCGAGACCGTCGGCGAGCGCGCACAGCATGCCCTCGACGGCGGCACGCGCCAGGTACGGCCGCGTGGTCGTCAACGGGGTCATGCCGAGCAGCGAGGCGGTGGCGTCGGGCCGGTTCGGGGTGCGCTCGCCGACGAAGTACGGCACGAGCACGAGCCCGCCGGCGCCGGCCGGGGCCTCGAGCGCGAGCGCGCCGAGTTCGCCGTGGTCCGCGCCGAGCAGCCCACCGATCACCTCGAGCACGCGCGCCGCGTTGAGCGTCGTGACGATCGGGAGGCGCGCCCCCGTCGCGTCGGCGAACCCCGCCACGGTCCCGCTCGGGTCCGCCAAGGAGGCCGTGGTGACGCCGAACACGGTGCCGGAGGTGCCGAGGGACACGGCGACGTCGCCCGGCCCGAGGCCGAGGCCGAGTGCGGCCCCGGCGTTGTCCCCGGTGCCCGGGCCGACCACGAGACCGGCGTGCGCGACGGCGCCACCGGGGAGTGCGACCTCCCGGTCGAGCGTGCCCATGGCGGCGGACGGCTCGACGACGCGGGGGACGACCACCGCGTCGCCGCCGTCCGTCGCGGTGCCGGGCCGGGCCTCCCGGAGCACCCGCCCGAGCGCCCGCTCGAACAGGTCGGCGTCGTAGGCGCGGCGGGCCGGGTCCCAGTAGGCGGTGCCGCTCGCGTCCGACGCGTCGGTCGCGAGTGCGTCGAGGTCCGGTCCGAGCGGGCTCTCGTCCGCCGGGCCGTAGCCGCGGAGGCGCCAGGACAGCCAGTCGTGGGGGAGCGCGACCGCGGCCACCCGGGCGGTGTTGTCGGGTTCGGTGTCGCGGAGCCACCGGAGCTTGGTCGCCGTGAACGAGGCGACCGGGACGAGGCCGGTGCGCTCGACCCACTCCTCCGGGCCGAGCTCGTCGACGAGGTCGGCCGCGGCACCGGCGCTGCGGGTGTCGTTCCACAGGAGCGCGGGGCGGATCACCCGGCCGTCGGCGTCGAGCACGACCATGCCGTGCTGCTGCCCGCCGACGGCGATCGCGGCGACGTCATCGAGGCCGCCGGCGTCGGTGATCGCCGCGCCGAGGGCGTCCCACCACGCGGCGGGGTCGACCTCGGTGCCGTCCGGGTGGCTCGCACGACCGGAGCGGACCACCCGGCCGCTGCGGGCCTCCCGGATGACGACCTTGCAGGACTGCGTGGACGAGTCGACCCCGGCGACGAGGAGGTCCTCGTCACCGGGGTCGGTCGTGCTGGCGAGCGACTCAGCCACGCGCGCCCATGAGGTGCTCGAGGGTGAGCTGCTGCAGCTTGACGAAGCCGAAGCCCTTGCCGCCGAAGTACGCGTCGGCGTCGAAGTCCTCGAAGGCCGAGCGGTCGGTGAGGAAGTCGTCGTACGACTCGCCCTCGTTGAGCGTCGGGGTGCGGAGCTCGGCGACCTTCGACGCCTCGAGCGCCGCCTGCACCTCGGGGTCCGCGCGGAACGCCTGCGCGCGCTCCTTGAGGAGCAGGTACATGCGCATGTTCGCGGCGGCGGAGTCCCAGACACCGTCGAAGTCCTCGGTGCGGCTCGGCTTGTAGTCGAAGTGGCGCGGGCCGTCGTACGCCGGGCCACCCTGCGGTGCGCCGTGCTCGAGGAGGTCGACGAGCGAGAACGCGTTCTGCAGGTCGCCGTGCCCGAACACGAGGTCCTGGTCGTACTTGATGCCGCGCTGGCCGTTGAGGTCGATGTGGAAGAGCTTGCCCTGGTAGAGCGCCTGGGCGATGCCCGCGGTGAAGTTGAGGCCGGCCATCTGCTCGTGCCCGACCTCGGGGTTGATCCCGAACAGCTCCGGGCGCTCGAGGGTCTCGGTGAACGCGATCGCGTGCCCGAGGGTGGGCAGGAGGATGTCGCCGCGGGGCTCGTTCGGCTTCGGCTCGATCGCGAACCGGATGCCGTAGCCCTTGTCGGTGACGTAGTCGGCGAGGAGGTTGACGGCCTCGCGGTAGCGCTCGAGCGCCGCCTGGACGTCCTTGGCGGTGTCGTACTCGGCGCCCTCGCGACCACCCCACATGACGAACGTCGTCGCACCGAGCTCGGCGGCGAGGTCGATGTTGCGGAGGACCTTGCGGAGGGCGAACCGGCGGACCTGCCGGTCGTTCGAGGTGAACCCGCCGTCCTTGAACACCGGGGCGCTGAAGAGGTTCGTCGTGACCATCGGCACGACGAGGCCGGTGGACTCGAGCGCGCCCTTGAGGCGGTCGATCTGCTTCTGGCGCTCGGCGTCGGTCGAGCCGAAGGCGAACAGGTCGTCGTCGTGGAACGTCAGGCCGTAGGCGCCGAGCTCGTCGAGCTTCTCGACGGCCTCGACGACGTCGAGCGGGGGACGGGTCGGACCGCCGAACGGGTCGGTGCCGTTGTACCCGACGGTCCAGAGACCGAACGAGAACTTGTCGTCGCGGGTGGGCTTCGTTGCCATGGTGCGCTCCTGAAGGGGTTTGTTGTGAGTCACAACGTATTGCACGACGGACGGGTCCGCAAGGGCGCCCCGGCGCGTTGCCGCGACTCCGCGGTCGCCGTGGCGGGACCATCACGCAGCGCGGCTCAGCCCAACGTCGGCAGCTCGGTGAGCACGTGCTCGAGCGGCAGCGACGCCGCGCCGATGAGCAGGATGTCCGCGCCGAGCTCCGCCCGTCGGATCTGCACGTCGGGGACGAGCGGCGCGAGCAGGTGCGCGTCGAAGGCGCTGCGGAGGCGTGGACCGTCTGCCGCCGCGAGGGCTGCCAGGAACCCGCCGAGGACGATCCGCTCCGAGCCGAGCACGTTCACGACGCTCGCGAGCGCGATCGCGAGGGTGTCGATCTGGCGCTCGACCTCCGCGACCACGGCGCTCGACCGGCTGCTGCCGCCCTCGGTCGCGGCGAGGAGCATCCGCTCGAAGGTGTCGGGGTCGGGTTCGCGCACGTCGAGCACCGCGGCGAGCCGAGCCCGGGTCACCGCGGCCTCCAGGGTCCCGACCAGGCCGGCGCTGTCCCGCGACCCGTCCGTCCGGATCGACACGTGGCCGATCTCGCCGGCGTGGCCGCTCGCGCCGAGCAGCGGCACGCCGCCCGTGACGATCCCACCGCCGATGCCGCTCGCCCCGCCGTTGACGTAGAGCAGGTCGTCCGCACCCCGGCCGGCGCCGAACACCCACTCGGCCGCGGCCCCGAGCGAGGCCTCGTTCGCGGCGCGGACCGGCATGTCCAGCGCCGAGGCGAGCTGGGCGGCGAGTGGGACGTCGTGCCAGTCCAGGTGTGGCGCCAGGCGGACGACCCCGTCGGCGACGCGCACGAGCCCGGGGACGGCGACGCCCGCGCCCACGACCACGGCACCGGGCGGGAGGTCCGCGCGGATGGCGGCCACGGCCTCCTGGGCGATGGTGGCGACGCGTTCCGGTGTCGGAGGCTGGTCCACGTCGACACGGACGCGCCGGACCACGCGGCCGCCGAGCAGCACCGCGGCGACCCGCACGGCGTCGATCTCGGGGTGCACGGCGATCCCGACGGCCCGGTCGGCGGGCCGGACCGTGGGGCTCGGACGGCCGACCGATCCCGCGCCACGGACCTCGTCCTCGACCACGAGCCCGCGGTCGACGAGCTCGCCGACCAACCCGGCGACCGTCGAGCGGTTGAGGCCGCTGAACCGGGTCAGGTCGCTCCTGGTGGCGGGCGTGGCGTGCACACGACGGAGCAGCGACGTGAGGTTCTGGTGACGTCCCAGGTCCTTCCGCCGCGCCTGCGATGCGCTCGCTTCCGCCATCCCGTGATCGTAGCGACCGCGCCCGACCGGGCACCGACATCGTTGTCGTCCAGCGATCAGGCCTGCTTCGGGGGACAAGCCTGGGTGAGCGCTGTTCACGAACCGGCGGATGGGAACGTTCGCTCAGCTTTCTTGACCGCCCGGAGAGACCGGGTCTAGGAATGCCCCAATCCGTGGCACCGAAGCGCGGGGGAGACGCGTCGGACACCGACGCCGTCCTCGTCGTCGGTGCCGCACGCAGCCCGATACGAGGAGGTATCCGTGGAAGACGACGCGGTCGAGAACGCAGTTGCGGCGATGGGGGCCGGGCCCGGCCCGAGCCGGAGGGGACTGGTCCGCGGAGCGGGGCTGGCAGGTGCCGCCGCGTTGGCGTCGGGCCTGCTGTCGTTCTCCGGCGGGGACATGGCGAGCGCGGCCGGGAAGGCAGGGAACTTCCCGTCGACGCCCGGGTTCAAGTTCGTGTTCATCAACCACGTGACCACGAACACGTTCTTCCAGGCCACGCAGTACGGACTCGCCGACGCCGCCTCGATGCTCGGCCTGCCGAAGCCCCAGTGGACCGGCTCGGAGACCTCGAACGTGTCGCAGATGGTCAGCGCGTTCAACACCGCGGTCAGCGGCGGCGTCGACGGCATCGCCGTGTCACTCGTCGACAAGACCGCCTTCAACGAGCCCGTCAAGAAGGCGCTCGCCGCGGGGATCCCCGTCGTGTCCTACAACGCGGACGTCACCGGGAACGCGCGGCTCAACTACATCGGCCAGGACCTGTACGCGTCGGGGCAGGCCGCCGGCGAGCACATCGCGAAGCTCCTGCCGAACGGCAGCAAGATCGCGATCTTCATCGCGACGCCGGGTGCCCTCAACATCCAGCCGCGAGCGGACGGTGCGATCGCGGCGCTCAAGGCCGCGAACAAGGGGTTCCAGGTCAAGCAGATCGCCACCGGGGCCGACGAGGGCAAGGAGCAGAGCGCGATCGACGCGTTCTACACCGGGAACAAGGACTACAAGGGCCTGTTCGCGGTCGATGCGGGCAGCACCCAGGGCGTCGCGAACGTCATGAAGAAGTACGACCTGGCGTCGCAGGGCTACAAGGGCGGCGGGTGGGACCTCCTGGCCTCCACTGAGAAGTCGATCCGCCACGGCATCCTCAGCTTCACGATCGACCAGTCCGCGTACCTGCAGGGGTTCCTGCCGACGCTGTACCTGTACCTGTACAAGCTGTCGGGCACGCTCGTCGCACCACCGCTCACCGACACCGGCCTCAAGTTCGTCACGAAGAAGAACGTGAAGCCGTACCTCAAGTCGACGAACCGGTTCGAGGGCAGCTCGTCCGCTCAGAAGTACCTCACGTCGTGAGCGACGACGCCATCGGCCTCCAGACGGAGTCGCCCACCCCGGCACCCATGTCGTCCGCACCCCGACCGGCTCGCCGCGGCCTCCGCGGCGGGCCGCTCGGGGGTGTGCTCCGGATCCGCGAGTTCTCGGTGCTCGTCGTCGACGTCGCGCTCATCATCTACTTCGCCGCGACGAACCACGCGTTCCTGACGGGGTCGAACATCGGCAACATCGCGAACTTCCTCAGCGCGGCGGCGATCATCGCGGCGGGCGAGGTGTTCCTGCTCATCTGCGGCGAGATCGACCTGTCCGCGGGCATGACGTTCGCGCTGACGCCGATCCTCATGGTGACGTTCGCCGACGCGATGCCGCTGTGGACGGCGCTCCTGCTGGCGCTCGTCGTCGCGACGCTCATCGGGTTGTTCAACGGGGTCGTGAACCAGTACCTCAAGCTGCCGTCGTTCATCGCGACGCTCGGGACGCTGTACGGCCTGCACGGCGTGGCCCTCGCCATCGCGGGGAGCACACCGCTGCCGGCCCCCACGAAGGGCGCACTCGTCGCGGTGTTCGGCGGGTACCAGTGGTCCGAGCTCATCTGGGCGGTGCTCATCGTCATCGTCATGCAGGTCGTGCTGACGAGCACCCGGTCGGGCGTGCACACGATCGCCACGGGCGCGAACCTCGTCGGCGCGTCCGAGGCGGGCATCGCGGTCCGGCGCGTCAAGATCCGGGCGTTCATGCTCACGTCGCTGTTCGCCGGGCTCGCCGGCATCCTCGACGGCACGAACATCGCCAAGTCGTTCGACCCCAACGCGGGCGGCAACGACCTCATGTTCATGGCGATCGCGGCCGCGGTGCTCGGCGGGACGTCGCTCATCGGCGGCTCCGGCACCGTCGTCGGCGCCTTCCTCGGTGCGCTGCTCCTGGCCGTGCTCCAGGACGGCTTCAACATCGAGGGCATCTCCGCCACCACGTTCGTCATCGTCGAGGGCGCGGCGATCCTGCTCGCGATGATCCTCAACATCTACCTCGCGCGCTTCCGGCAGCGAGCGAAGGAGCAGTAGCCATGACCACCACCACGGGTACGGGCACGACCGACCGCACGCCGGGAGGCACGCCACCGGCCCTCGAGGCACGGCACGTCAGCAAGCGGTTCGGGTCCGTCACGGCCCTGCGCGACATCAACCTGCACGTCGGCAAGGGCGAGGTCCTCGGGCTCATCGGCGACAACGGTGCGGGCAAGTCGACGCTCATCAAGATCCTGACCGGGTACCACCAGCCGACGGAGGGCGAGCTGTTCCTCAACGGGGACCCGGTCACGTTCACCGGCATCGGCGACGCGCGGGAGCGGGGCATCGAGACGGTGTTCCAGGACCTGGCGCTCGTCAACACGCTGCCCGTGTACCTCAACCTCTACCTCAACAAGGAGCTCCGGCGCGGGCCGTTCCTCCGCCGCTCGGAGATGCGCGAGAACGCTCGCCGGTACCTCGACGACATCGGGATCCGGATCGCGTCGGTGAACGACGAGGTCGCGAACCTGTCGGGCGGCCAGCGGCAGGCGATCGCGGTCGCGCGATCGGTGTACTCCGACGCGAGGATCCTGCTGCTCGACGAACCACTCGCGGCCATGGGGGCGAAGGAGGGTGGCATCATCCTCGACTTCATCTCGATGCTCCGCGAACGCGGCGAGGTGTCGATCATCCTCATCGCGCACAACTACACGCAGGTGTTCGACGTCTGCGACCGCGTCAACCTGCTGCAGCACGGCGAGATCACCCTCGACAAGCGCACCGACGAGGTCTCGGCCGAGGAGGTCCTCGACATGGTGGCCAAGGAGTACCGGCGCGGCGGACGACTGGCCGAGGGGCGGGGGCGGCTGCTCGACGAGGTGCGGTAGCGGCGGCGTGGCCCGGTTGGTCTGCCCCAGTCCAGGGGCGAGATGACCCCGGCGCGCCCCGCACGGCTCGCACGGCACCCGATCATGCGGTAGACAGAGTGGTACGCGCTGGATCCGAAGCCATCGGCCGACGCGGGCGGCACGTGTCGACCGGGACCCCCTGGAGGTCCCGCCCGGACGCGCCACCGTTTTCCGTGTGCTCGTGATCAGGAGGCATGCGCTGTGGGGACCCAACCGACCCTCGACGACGCGACGACCGACCAGCCCCGCGTGCGCGAGGACCGACGGCAGCGCGCCGTCGAGAGCCTCGGGCTCACCGAACCGGACCGCAACCCGCGCCTCGACCGGATCACCCGGATCGCGCGCGCCCTGTTCGGCGTGATGATGTCCTCGGTCACGGTGATCGACCGGGACCGCGCGCTCTACATGGGCCGGGCGGGGTTCGACGACGCCGAGTCCGGCCGGGGGGACACCCCCTGCAAGCTCGTCACCGACACGGGCGAGGTCATCACGACGGACGACGCGCGCCTCGACCCCCGGTTCGCCGACATCCGGCCCTTCGTCGAGAACGGACTCGCCTTCTACATCGGGCACCCGCTCACCGACGCCTCCGGCAACGTCGTCGGGTCGTTCTGCCTCATCGACAAGGAGCCCCGGACGCTCTCCCCCCGCGAGATGCAGGAGTTCACGGACCTCGCTGCGTGGGCCCAGGAGGAACTCCTCGCCGAGGCCGAAGCCGTGCGCGCGCGCGACACCCAGCAGGCACTGCTGCCGGAGCGGCCGCTCGTCACGGACGAGGTCCGCGTCGAGGGCGTCTGCATCCCGTCGCTCGGCGTCGGCGGCGACTACTACGACCACGGCGTCGTCGGCCGCCTCGTGCACGTCGCGATCGGCGACGTCATGGGCAAGGGCACCGCGGCGGCGATCCTCGGAGCCGCCACCCGTGCCGCCGCCCGGACGATCGTGCCCTCGATCACCGACGAGGTCTCGCTCGGCGCGGCCGTGGACCGCATCGAACGGGCCATGACCGGCGACCTCCAGCGCACGAACGCCTTCGTGACCTACTTCCACGCCACCATCGACCTCGACACCGGGCGCCTCGCCTACGTCGACGCCGGAGCGGGCCTGTCGATCCTCGTGCGCGCGGACGGGACGGCCGAGCAGCTCACCGGCACGGGCCTCCCGATCGGGATCCTGCCGCAGCCACACACCGCGCAGACGACGACGCTGTACCCGGGCGACCGCCTGGTCCTCGTGAGTGACGGGGTGCTCGACGTGCTGGACGACGAGATCGTCTGGCCGGACGAGCTCGCCGGCTACACGCGCGAGGCGGCCGACATCCACGCACTCGTCGAACGCATCCGGTCACTCAGCGCCGAGCGGGTGCCGCTCGACGACGTCACCGTCGTGGTCGCGGAGTACCGCCCGTGACCCTCGAGATGACCCGCCGGGACCGGCGGCTCCTCGAGCACACGACCTCGCGTCGGCGGCTCGTCACCATCCGGGTCGTCGTCGTCCTCGCGGCGCTCGCCGGGGCGGACTACGTCGGATGGCGCTGGGTCGCCTCCGTCAACTGGCACTCGTGGTGGATCGCCGTGCCGCTCATCCTCGCCGAGACCTACAGCGTCATCGACTCGCTCCTGTTCGCGTTCGGCGCCTGGCGGATCCGCGAACGCGGCGAACCACCGGCCCCACCCGCGGAGGACGTCACGGTCGACGTCTTCATCACGACGTACAACGAACCCGTCGAGCTCGTGATGCGCACGGCGCTCGCCGCGGTGGCGATCCGGCATCCGCACACGACGTGGATCCTCGACGACGGCGCGCGGCCGGAGATCCGCGAGGCCGCCGAGGCCGCGGGCATCGGCGTGATCACCCGGTCGTCGGACTGGATCGACCGGCCGCGGCACGCCAAGGCCGGCAACCTCAACAACGCGCTGCTGGCGACCGAGGGGGAGTTCCTCCTGATCCTCGACGCCGACCAGGTGCCCGACCCGCGCATCCTCGACCGCACCCTCGGGTACTTCAAGGAGCCGCGGATGGCGCTCGTGCAGACGCCGCAGTGGTTCGAGAACGTCCCCGAGTCCGACGTGCTCGGCAGCCAGGCGCCGCTCTTCTACGGGCCCATCCAGCAGTCGAAGGACGGCTGGAACGCCGCGTTCTTCTGTGGGTCGAACGCGATCCTCCGCCGGGAGGCCCTGATGCAGTTGGGCGTGTCCCGGTACGTCGACGAGGTCGAACAGGGCGTGCACCGCGCGATCCGCACCTCGCGCCGGTTGCTCGCGCGGGCACGGGAGGAGGCCGAGGGCCAGCCGCGCGTGCTGCAGGCGCTCGACGAGGCCGGGGCGATCGTCGACCGCGCGCGCGCCGAGCTCGCGAACGGCGACGGCATCGCCGACGTGACCTACCGGTTCCAGCGCGGCATCGACGCGATCGCGTTCCGGTTCGCCGGCGCCGACCTCGCCGCCATGCGTCAGGACCTCGCGGAGCTCGCCGCGCTGTCCGTGGAGGCCGACACGTTCGCCGCCATCGACGATTCCGCGCTCGACCTGCTCGGCCAGCGCGACGCGTCGCCGATCGTCGCGATCGAGGCGATCTCGCTCCTCGTCGGCGCGCTCGACGTCAGCCGTGGCGACGAGGCCCAGGCGATCATGCCACTGGCCACGATCTCGGTGACCGAGGACATGGCGACCGCGATGCGCCTGCACGGCCTCGGCTGGCGGTCGGCGTACCACGACGAGCTCCTCGCACGCGGGCTGGCCCCCGAGGACCTGCCGACGATGCTGACGCAGCGACTCCGTTGGGCGCAGGGCACGATGCAGGTGTTCTTCCGCGAGAACCCGCTCGTGCAGCGCGGCCTGTCGTTCGCGCAGCGCCTCATGTACTTCTCGACGATGTGGAGCTACCTCTCCGGGTTCGCGGCGGTCGTGTACATCGCCGCGCCGGTGCTCTGCCTGGCGTTCGGGGTGATCCCGGTCCAGGCGTACAGCGTCGACTTCTTCGCCCGGCTCATCCCGTTCCTCGTCCTCAACCAGGTGCTGTTCTGGGTGGTCGCCGCGGGTCGGCCGACGTGGCGCGGGCAGCAGTACTCGCTCGCGCTGTTCCCGGTGTGGATCGAGTCGGTGACGTCCGCGTTCCGTAACGTGTACCTCGGGCAGCCGCTCGGGTTCCGCGTGACCCCGAAGACGAAACAGGAGTTCACGGGCCACCGGTGGGACCTCGTGCGGCCGCAACTCGTCGCCATGGGGTGCCTCGTCGCCGCGCTCGTGCTCGTCGCCATCCGCTACGCATCGGGCCAGGCGCACGGGATCGCCCCGCTCATCAACTCGGCATGGGTCGTCTTCGACCTCGCGATCTTCAGCATCGTCATCCGGGCCGTTCGCTACACGGGGCCCGAGGCGCTCCGGGACAAGGAAGAGGCAGCATGATCACCGTGGACGTGGAACCCGTCGAGGGCGGCGTCGTCCTGACGCCGAAGGGCCGGCTGACGGTCGCGTCGGCACCCAAGCTCCGTGCGGTCGCGACCGAGCGGCTCGAGGCGGGGGACCAGATGCTCGTCGTCGACCTGTCCGGCACGACGTTCGTCGACTCGTCCGGGCTCGGCGCGCTCGTGTCCCTGCTCAAGTCCGCGCGACAGGCGGGCGGCGACCTCCGGCTCGTGGCGCCGTCCGAGCAGGTGTCGATGGTGCTCCGCCTGACGAACCTGGACCGGATCCTCCAGCCCCGCGCGACGGTCGAGGACGCCCTCCGTGACTGAGCAGCCCGCCCCGACCGCCGATGGTCGACGCGTCCACATCGACGTGCCCGCGACCCTCGAGAGCATCGAGACCCTGCAGGACGCGTTCGACCGCTGGTGGAGCGACCTCGGCGACGACGCCGCGATCGCCACGCGGTTCTCGTTCGAGACGGCGATCGTCGAGATCGCCGCGAACATCGTCGAGCACTCGCGGCGCAGCGACGCCGAGGTCGGCGGCCGCCGGTACACCCTCGACCTCAACGCGACGGACGAGGTCCTCACCGCCGAGTTCCAGGACAACGGACTGCCCGCCGACATCGACCTCGCGGCCGTCACCATGGCCGACGTCGAGGACGAGAGCGGTCGCGGCCTCGCGTTGGCGCTCGCCAGCCTCGAGCGGCTCGACTACCGCCACGAACACGGTCGCAACATCTGGACGCTCGTGTGTCGACGATGAAGCAGCGCACGGCGCGCGCGGTCGCACTGGTGATCGCGATCGTCGTGCTCGTGCTCGGGGGGACCGCACCGGTCGCGTCGGCGGCCACCCGGTCGACGCCCGCGGGCGTCACCGCCTCGGGGACGCCACGCGGGTCCGGCACCTGGTTCGGCCCGGACCTCGACTGGGCGAACGACGCTCCGGACGGCTACGCTGGCCGACTCGGCGCGACGCCGTCGATGTACGGCATCGACGTCGACTACCCGGTCGACGCCCGGGCGGCCCAGCAGTGGCGGACCGCGGCGCGCCAAGCCGCAGCGCAGGGCGCCGTCCTCGTGCTGAGCTTCGAGCCGACGACGTCCCTGGCGCGACTCGACGCGGCCGACGCACACCGCGCCGACGACCTCCTCGAGCAGGTCCGCAAGCAGTACGGCACGGAGCAGCTCGTCCGGTTCGCGCCCGAGATGAACGGCACGTGGGTGCGGTGGGGGCAGCAGCCGACCGAGTTCGTGAGCGCCTTCCGGCAGCTCGCGCGCATCGTCCACGCGGGCACGTCGAAGGCACGCATGGTCTGGTCGCCGTCCTACGGCTCCGGGTACCCGTTCGGCGAGGCCGCCGGACGCCTCGCCTCGGCGAACGCGATGGACATCGCGGCACTCGACACCAACCACGACGACCGCCTGACCGAGGCCGACGACCCGTACGCGCCGTACTGGCCGGGGAGCGGCTCCGTCGACTGGGTCGGCCTGTCCATGTTCTTCTTCGGCAAGGGCAAGGCGACCGCGGCGGCCGGCCGGGCGGTGTCGCTCTCGCAGAACGCGGCCCCCGTCGCGGGCGAGGTCGACCAGCGCTTCGACGAGTCGTGGGGGTACACCGAGCCCCAGGACCGCACCTTCTACCAGCGCTTCGCGGTCGGGGAGCACCGGCCGCTGCTGCTCGACACCGGAGCGCTGTACGTCCACTCGCTCGGCGGGGCCGCCGAGCTGACGGTCAAGCAGGGCTGGTGGCGCCAGGTCATCGCCGCGTTGCCGAGCCACCCGCTCGTCCGGGGCGTCACCTGGCTCGAGACCGACCGCGAGGAACCCGAGGCGGGCAACCGGGTCGCGGACTGGCGGGACACCGCGGTCCGGGGGATCGCCGGGTCGTTCCGGACCGACCTGCAGGACGCCGGACGCTTCGTGTTCGGACCCGTCACGGACCGCGTCACCGCCCAGCAGGGCAGCGCGGCGACGAACCAGCAGCTCGAGACCGGCGGCGACCAGATGGCCTGGATCGTCGCGTGCGCGGTCGTGCTCGCGCTGACGTTCCTGCTGTCCGGGCTCGTCGGTCGGCTCGCGCCGTCCTGGCGGTACGACGACGACGGCAAGCCCGGGCGCGACCTCCGGATCGACCTGTTCCGCGGGTTCATCATCCTCGCGGTCGTGATCACGCACGTCGAGCTCGCCGGGCCCTACTCGTACCTCACCCTGCACGCCATCGGCGCGATCACGGGCGCCGAGATGTTCGTGTTCCTCAGCGGACTCGTGCTCGGCATGGTCTACCCGCTGGGCGTCGCGCGGTTCGGCGAGTGGGCCTCGGCGGTGAACGCGTGGCGGCGCGCCCGGAAGCAGTACCTCGTCACGCTCGGGGTGATCCTGGTCGTCTTCGCGCTGAGCTTCGTGCCGTTCCTCAAGGCGTCGGCGATCACGACGTTCACGGACCGGGGCACGGGCACCGGCGGGGTCGGCGCGGAAGGCCGCGTCTACGACCTCTACCCGAACGCCATGCGGCTGCTCGACTACCCGCCGCCCTGGTACGCCGTCCGGCAGTTCCTGCTGCTCGAGATGGGCCCGTGGCCGTTCAACATCATGGGGCTCTTCGTGGTGCTCAGCATCGCGATCCCGGTGCTCATGTGGATCATCCGGCGCCGTGCGTGGTGGGCGCTGCTCATCGTCAGCTGGGCGCTCTACGTGCTCGATGCCGTGCGCCCCGACCTGTCGCCGCTGCCGTCGCAGTTCGAGGCCGTGTTCCCGCTCTTCACCTGGCAGGTGGTGTTCACCCACGGGCTCGTGCTCGGGTACTACCGGCGGCGCATCGTCGCCGCGCTGACGAGCCGTGTCGGCAAGCTGCTCATGGCGATCGGCGTCGTCGGGTACGCCGGGTTCCTCGTCTACGTGTGGGCGGGTCACGTGGCCGGGTTCACCCCGACGCCGTTCCCCGCGGGGATGTACGACGAGCTGTACAACACGGCGTACCAGCGCGTCGACCTGCAGTGGGGCCGGCTCGTCGACATCGCGTTCTTCGCGGTCGTGTCGTACGCGGTGCTCACCGTGTTCTGGAAGCCGATCAACGCCGCGATCGGCTGGCTGTGGATCCCGCTCGGGCAGGCGAGCCTCTACGTGTTCGTGTGGCAGGTGTTCTTCGTGCTGCTCATCGCGTCGATCCCCGGCCTCGACCCGTCGAACGTCCTCGAGGGCACGCTCATCCACACCGCGATGATCCTGCTCAGCTGGTACATGGTGCGGAAGCGGTTCCTGTTCGCGGTCATCCCGCGGTAGCCGTCAGGCGGAGTACGTCGCCGACAGCGCGCGCCGGAGCACCTTGCCGCTTGGCCCGAGCGGCAGGGAGTCGACGACGTGGAACACCCGCGGGTACTTGAACGCGGCCACGCGCGTGCGCATGAACGCGTCGATCGCGGCGACGTCGGCGTCCGGGTCGCGGAGCACGACCGCCGCGTGAACCTCTTGTCCGTGCACGTCGTGGTGCACGCCGAACACCGCCGCCGACGTGACGTCCTCGTGCCGGTGGAGCACCGACTCGACCTCGGACGGGTACACGTTGTAGCCGTTCCGGATGATCATGTCCTTCTTGCGGTCGACGATCGTCACGTAGCCGTCAGCGCTCATCGTGCCGATGTCGCCCGTGCGGAGCCACCCGTCGCACATGGCTGCGGCCGTGGCCTCGGGCTGACCGAGGTAGCCCGTGAACAGGTTGTGTCCGCGCACGACGAGCTCGCCGGTCTCGCCCGGGGCGACGGGCACGATGCGGTCCTCGACGTCCGCGTCCGCGATGACGACGTCGACGCCCCAGATGGGCAGTCCGACGCTCCCGGCACGGCTCGGGACGCCCTTCGGGTTCACGGCGATGACAGGCGAGGTCTCGGTCATGCCGTAGCCCTCCTGGATGGGTGCGCGGAACGTCGCCTCGAACCGCTCGAGCACGGCCTCCGGCAGCGCGGAGCCGCCGGAGATGCAGAAGCGCAGCGGTGGCCGTTCCGTGGTGTCGCGGGCGGCCTCGAGCAGGGCGATGAACATCGTCGGCACGCCGTCGAACGCCGTCACGCGGTGCCGGACGCACAGGTCGAGCGCCGTCGCCGCATCGAAGCGTGGCAGCAGCACGATCGTCGCACCCCGGCGGAGCGAGGTGTTCATGACGACCGTCTGCCCGAACGTGTGGAACAGCGGCAGGCCGCCGAACACGACGTCCTCCTGTCGCAGGTCGAACAGGTCGATGAGCGACACGTTCACCTGCTCCATGAGCGCGAAGTGCGAGCCGACGGCACCCTTCGGCGTCCCCGTCGTGCCGCTCGTGTACAGGACCGTCGCCGGTTCGAGCGGGTTCACCGCGACGTACTCGTCGATCGGGTCCGCACCGCCCTCGAACTCGGCCAGCGTGACGTCCGCGCCGACCTCCGCCGCCGACGCGGCCCCGACCGCCACGACGAACGCGCCGACGTCGCGGGCCGCCGGTCCGGCCTGCGGCAGGATCGACGCCGACGCGACGAGCACCCGGGCCTGCGAGTCACGGAGCACGTGGGTGATCTCGTCGCGCTTGAAGAGCAGGTGCACGGGCACGACGACCGCGCCCATGGCGAGGACCGCGAAGTACACGCACGGGAACTCCGTGATGTTCGGGAGCATGACGGCGACGCGGTCGCCGGGTCGGACGCCCTGCGCCCGCAGCGCACCCGCGATCGCCCGGACCCGTTCCCACAGGTCCGCGTACGTCAGGGTCTCGGTACCGCCGTCCGGGAGGGCCGTGATCACGGCCGCCTTCGACCGGTGCCGCCGCGCTCCCTCGGCCGCGATCGCCGCGACGTTCATCGTCCCGAGTCCGGGATCGGGCATGGTCTCCTCCTCATCGCGGTGCGCGTCGACGGCCCCTCCCAGGGGCGCAGGACGGCTGCGGCCATCGACGGTGTCCCGACTCCGCGTTCCGGGGGATGGTTGGTCCTCCGGTGGCCGGCGTGGCGATGCCCTGTGCTCATCCTGCCAGCCGCGTCCGTCGCCCGACCATCCCGCGAACGGGAGGCGTCGGACCGGCCGACCCGTGCCGCCCGGACGCGGCGCTGCAGACGGTCCGGGCCCGCGGGGTCCCGATCGCATCGATGACACACCATTGACGACACGGAGTGTCATGGTGCAGAGTGATGACATTGCGTGTCGTCAAGTGGAGGAGCTGACTCATGGTGGAGAACGAGGCCGTCTGGCTGCGGAGTCCGGTCGGGCGGTTGCGGATCGGCCCCGCGCCGATGCCCACCCCGGGGCCGGGGGAGATCGTCGTGCGGGTGCGTGCCGTCGCCGTGAACCCGGTCGACGCGATGTCCGGCCTCGCGCGTCCGTTCGTGACGCCGTGGCTGCGGTACCCGGCGGTACTCGGCTCGGACGTCGCCGGCGAGGTCGTCGCCGTCGGACCGGACGTGCGGCGGTTCGCGGTCGGGGCGCGCGTGCTCGGTTCCGCCGCGGGGCAGGAGCGACACCGGAACGCCGCTGCCGAGGGCGCCTTCCAGCGATTCGTCCTGCTGCAGGAGCGCAACTGTGCCCCGGTCCCGGCGTCGATGCCGCTCGAGGACGCCGCGGTGCTGCCGCTCGCACTGACGACCGCGGCGGCCGGCCTGTACGAGCCGGACCAGCTCGGCCTGGCCGGGCCCTCCCTGGACCCCGAGCCGCGTCGAGCAGTCGTCCTGGTGTGGGGTGCGTCGACGAGCGTCGGGTGCAACGCCGTCCAGCTCGCGCGGGCCTCCGGGTACGACGTCCTCGGGACCGCGTCCGACCGGAACCACGATCTCGTGCGCGGACTCGGCGCCGAGCAGGTGTTCGACTACCACGACCCGGACGCCGAGCGGCGGATCACCGACGCGATCGGCGACCGGCCGCTCGCGGGGACGATCGCGATCGGCGCGGGCTCGCTCACCCGCACCCTCCGCGTCGTCCGCGCCACCGCGGGGAGTCGGCGCCTCGCTTCGGCCTACCCCACCCCGGCGACGCGACTCCGTGCGCGGTCCGCACGGCGCGAGGGCATCACCGTCTCCGCGATCTGGGGTGGAACGCCCTTGGTCAGCCAGGTGGGTCCGCTCGTCTACGAGGCGTTCCTGCCGCAGGCCCTGGCGACGGGCCGCTACGTCGCCGCTCCGGAGCGCGAGGTCGTGGGGCACGGGATCGCTGCTGTCCCCGAGGCGCTCGCCCGGCTGCGGCGTGGTGTCTCGGCGCGGAAACTCGTCGTCACCCTCGACTGAGCGCGCGCTCCTGGCGCTCCGCGCGCGGCCCGACCCATGACGAACGGGAGGCGGCGAGCCGTCGTGCTCACCGCCTCCCGTCATCGGGACCCGCCGGAGGTCAGGGCAGGTAGTACGTCGGGTTCGGCAGCTTCACCGACCGGTCGGCCGAGCCGCCGATGAGGTCGCTGTACTGGTCGCCCCAGTTGCTGACGATGTCGTACCGGCCGCCCGCAGCCGACTCGATGTGGGCGCGCGTCTGCGACTTGTACTCGATCGTCGTGCAGGACGCGGTCGCGCAGTGCACGTACGGCGGCTGCTGCGAGGCACCGATGCCGGTCCACTTCGTGTAGTAGGTCCGGTTGCCGTGCTGCGTCGCGGCGAACTCGGGGTACCCGACCTTCCGCAGGTTCGCGATCGTCGCTGCCTGCTGGCCCTCGTTCCGGCCCGTCAGCCCGATGACCGTGCAACCGGCCGCACGGGCGACCGCGACGAGGGAGGTCATCGACGGCGTCGCCGGGAACCGCTGGCCCTGCACCCAGACGTCCTGCTCGGTGGGCGAGAACGTGAAGTGCATGTCCGCGACCTCCATGTCGTACGTCCACAGGGTCGTGTCGTCGGCGTCGAGGACGATCGCCGGGTTGCGGTGCCGGGCCCTCGCGATCGCGCACTGCGCCACCACGACCGGCGCCTGTCGCGCGACGATCGACCGCACCTCGCGGATGTAGGGGCTGTCCGACTTGTTCGCGATGCCCGTGCCCGGGTCGCCGTAGTACGTCGCGATCGTCTTCTTGACGGAGTCGATGTTCGGGATGCCCTCGCCGCCCTGCGTCGCGCCCGATGAGCCGTCGGGTGCCATCGTGAAGTGCGTCCGGGGTGCCAGCCAGGGCTCCGAGACCCCCGGCAGGTCCGCCGAGGGGAGGAAGTAGGTGGGGTTCGGGAGCTTGAGGGTGTGCTCGGCGTACCCGCCCTGCAGGTCGGAGTACTGGTCGCCCACGTTGAGCGTGATCGTGTAGCCGAGGTCCTGCTCGATGTGCTTGCGCGTCCCCGCCTTGAACTCGACCGTCGTGCACGTCGCGACGCACGTGACGTACGAGGGCTGCTGCGAGGCACCGACGCCGGTCCACTTCGTGAAGAAGTCGTCGGACGTGAACCCGTCGTACCCGTCCTTCGACAGGTTGGCGAGGGTCGCGGCCTTCTGGTCGTCGTTGCGGCCCGTGACGCCGAAGATCGTGTAGCCGATCGCCGCCGCCCGGTTCACGAACGACACCATCGACGGGGTCGCGGGGAACCGCTCGCCCTGCACCCAGACGTCCTGCTCGGCGGGCGAGAACGTGAAGTGCATGTCCCCGACCTCCATGTCGTACGTGAACAGCGTCGTGTCGTCGCTGTCGAGCACGATGGCCGGCTTCTCGCCCGCGGCCACGGCGGCGTCGTACTGGCGCTGGAGCTGGCCGCTCTCCCGCCGCACGATGGCGGCCATCTCGCGGATGTAGGGGCTGTCGGTCTTGTCGGCGATGCCCGTGCCCGGGTCGCCGTAGTAGGTCGCGATCGTCTTCTTGACGGAGTCGATGTTCGGGATGCCCTCGCCACCCTGGGTCGCGCCCGAGGAGCCGTCGGGCGCCATCGTGAACTGCGTCCGTGGTGCGAGTGCCCGGTCGACGCCACTGCCGACCCCGCCCTGACGGTGGTCCGGCGTGATCGTCGTGGTGTGGTGCCCGACGACGGGCGACGCGGTCGCGACCCCGGCGCCCAGGAGTGTCGACCCGAGCACGAGGCCGACGGTCGTCACCCCCACGACGGCGAGTCGGACGGCGGTGGTGGAGCTGCTGATCCCCTGATGTCTGCGCAACTGGTTCTACCGTTCTCGTGGATGCACCCCGTTCGGGGGTGTGCTCGGCACGATACCTGGGGATCGGCACAGGAACGAGCATGAATTCGCCGAGGCGACGAGCGATCCGGAGCCTGAGGATGCGTCAAGGTGTCGTTCCACCCGATCGCGTGGCGGAGCAGGATGACGACGGCGGCGCCGACCCGACGGCGCTGCCGGGAGGCAGGACCATGCGCATCCTCGCGTACATCCTCAGCGTGCTCGTGTCGACGGTGCTCAGCATCGGCGGAGCACTGCTCGTGGCGATCCAGCTGCGGGGCGGCCCCGACGGTCTCGTCGTGGCGGCCGGCACGGGCGTCGCCCTCATCGTGTACGGTCCGCTGCTCCTCGGGTCGTGGAACACGTTCTGGGATCGACGGTCCTCGCCCGACGCTGGTCGGTACCTGCGTCGGGTGGGCGTCGTCGTGCTCGCGGTCGACCTCGCCGCGGTCGGCCTGCTCGTCGTCGCGACGGTGGTCGCGGGCGGACCCGTGTGGGTGCCCGTGCTCGTCGCGCTCGTGACCGCGCTGCTGCTCGTCGTCGCGAGACCGCTCGGTGACCGCCTCCGGCGCGCCGAGCGCCCACTGGCGTCGCCCTACCGGTGGCAACCCGTGGAGCCCGGTCTGATCCGTCGGAAGCTCGTGATCGTGTCGGTGGTGTTCGCTGGCATGGTGGTCCTCGCGTCGGCGTGGGTCGTCGTCGAAGCGGTGTCCGGACGCGAGCGTGGTCATGACCTCGCGACGACGGGACTCCTCGGGGCGGCGATGACGTTCATGGTCCCGGCGTTCGTGATGGTCGTCCTGGTCGTGCCGCTCCAGCGCCGGTTGCGGGATGCGGCGGGCCGCGATCTCGCGCGCCTCCGGCAGTTCAACAAGGTCGTCCTCCGTGGGAAGGCCCTCGACCTCTCGGCGGCGGACCAACGGGCTGCGGCGCGGTACGCCTCGACGGTCCCGACGGTCCTCGGGCTGCAGATCGGGTACTTGGCGCTGTTGTACGCCGGGATCGCCTGCAACGAGTTGTCGTTGACCCTCGACGGGATGACGCGGCTCGGCATCGTCTACCTCGGGGTCCTGGTCGTCGGGGCCGCGGTCGCCATCCCCGCGGCGGTCGGGCGGATGCGTCGCGCTCGCGCCTACGCCGTCACGCACGCCGACCTCCTCGACGACCACGGCGGTGACGACGGGGTCGCGGCCGCGAACGTCGTCTCGGTCGCCCCGCCGCAGCCCCACCCAGGGGTGTGACGGACGGGAGGCACTCCACTGTCGTGCGCAGCGCCTCCCGTTCGTCGCCCCTGCTGCTCAGCCGCCGGGCGTCGGGGACGGCGTCGCGGTCGGCACGGCCGACGACTCCGCCCGCTTGGCGAGCTCGTTCAGCGCCGCCTGCGCCAGGTCCCGGAGCTGCTGCGGCGTCAGCTTCGACAGGTCCGGGGACTCGGCCGATCCGGAGGCTCCGCTCGAGCCCGAGGCACCGGTCCCGCCGTCCGTCCCCGCGGACTCCGTGCCCGATCGGGTCACGACGTCGCCGTTCGCGTCGTACAGCGTGGCCGCGCCCGCAGCGTCGATGACCGCGCGGTAGACGACGCCCTGGGACTGCCCGATGGAGGCGACCCACTGGTTCCGCGCTCCGGGCACGATCTCGAAGATCTTGAGCCCGCTCGCCCAGTCGGGCAGGTAGCTGTAGGTGGTCTTGATGGTCGAGGCCACCGACGAGTTCGCCTGCCGCGCGGACCCCTTCTCGTACTCGTAGACCGTGATCGGGTTGCGGCTGCCGGCGTGACCGACCGAGGCGTCGACGACGGAGAGCGCGACGACCGAGGACGACGACCCGGGCGGGGTGAGCGGGGTGACGTACGTGGCGTGGTCGTCGCTCGCGCGGCGCAGTCCGAGCTCGGACGGGTTGAACGAGTCGGGGTTGTCCGAGTCGTCCGACGTGTCCTCGTACCCGGAGCGGTGGAACCAGTAGTCGCCGAACGACCCGAGCGCGCGGAGGGCCACCCGCTGTCGCTTCGCCAGGGACTGCGGGTACGCGGGGCCGGGGAGGTCGGCGGCGCGGGTCACGATGCGGACCTCGCCCGTCCGGCCGTTGTACAGGGCGTCGCCGAAGAAGTCGTAGGACGTGTCCCAGAACCCGTGCACCTGCGTCAACGGCACGACGACATCGGGGGCCCGGCCGTCGCAGTACCCGTAGACGTCGGTCGGGTCGAAACCGACGGTCGGTGGGGTCGCGGCGTCGATCGCGCGGGTGAGCGAGTTGGCCGGCAGGGACCCTCCGACGCGGAGCCGTGCGGTGCGCGTGAAGTCGCACGTCGTCACCTGGTCGGGCTCGGTCTGCCCGAACAGGGGCATGTCCTGGACCTGGACGCTCTCGTACCCGGCGAGGAACCCGCGGCGCTGCACGAGCGCGTCCCACAGTCCGTGGCTGCGCTGGTCGGTGAGCGACTTGACCGGCAGCGCCGTGCCCGTCGTGTCGCCGAGGTTCTTGGTCGACGAGGTCGCGGCGACGTCGTACGGGGAGCGTTCGGCGAAGCTCGGTGCCGGGTGGTCGACGGTCCGGACGTCGGCGACGTACAACCGGTCGACGTCGTACGCGTGCCGGACCCAGGCGACCACGGAGCTGGCGAAGACGAGCACGAGCGCGGCCGCGAGCACGGCCCGGAGCGACGGCCCGACGCGGAGTCCCACGAGCACGAGCGCGGCCAGCACCGCGAGGGGGATGAGGACGAACGCACCGGCGACACCCGTGCGCACCACGCCGTGTGCGACCTGCGGACCCCACAGCCAGGCGATCAGGGCGACGACGGCGATCCCGACCGCGGCGGCCGTAATGCGGGGACCGGTCAGGGGCGGCAGGAAGCGCATCCGACGATCATTCACCACGGAGTGACGAGCTGCTCCCGCGGCAGTCCGTTCCGCGCGGCCCAGCGGTCGAACGCGCCGCCGTCGTTGAGGGGTGCGTCGCGGTCCACCCGGTGGCCCAGGTCCCGGAGGCGCACCGCGAGTGCGTGTCCCTCCGCGCGCAGCGGTCGGACCCCGACGCCCACGACGGCGGAGCCGGCGAGCACGGCGAGGGCGGCGACCACGACGCCGACCGGTGCGGGGGCCAGGGCGGCGGCGGCCGCGGCGACGACGAGGAGCACGATGAACGCGGCGAGGGCGCGGTAGGCCGGCAGGCGGACGCCGGCCAGGCGGCGGGCGTTCTCCGGGCCGATGCGCGCCGCCCAGATCCGGTCGCTCGCGGTGGTGTTCCATCGGCGGATGACGGGCATGTCGTCACCGTACGGAGGCGCCGGGCGTCCGGCCATCCCCCAGATCGCGCGTCACCGGACGGGTCGCATCGAACCTGTGGAGACCCGCAGGCGCGCACGGCCCGCTGCCAGGGCGACCGTCAGACAGTTACCAATACGTTATCTTCTCGTGTCCCGCGCTCGGCGGGACGAGGAAGGGACACATGGCAGGACGACACGCGCTCCCCGTCGAGGACCGCCGCACCCGACGTGCCGACACCAGCGCCGTTCGTCCCCGTCCCACCGCAACCGTCGCCGAGCGCGTCGTCGTCGTCACCTCGCCCCTCGCCGAGCACCGCCCCGCCGAAGCGAGCCGCCGGGCAGAGATCCGCCGTGCCGAGGCCCACCACGCCGCAGCCCGCCTGGCCGCGGTCCGTCGGGTCACCGCCGCCCGCGCCCTGCCGGTCGTCGCGACCGCCCCGGCCGTCGCCGCCCCGGTCCTCCGTCACGAGCGCCGTGCCGTGAGCGCGAAGCGTCTCTCGCTCATCGTCGCCCCGATCCTCGCCATGACGTCGTGCATCGCGTTCGGGCTCCCCGCCAACGCGGACACGCTGAGCAGCGCCGCCGCGGCCGTCACCTCGTCGACCCCCGGCGCACAGCAGTACACCGTGTCGCGGGACATCACGCTCCCCGTCATCGAGCACGACGGCACGACGATCATCGCCGCGCCCGCCCCGACCGAGGTCGTCGTCAGCGGCGGCACCACCGTGGCCGACGCGCAGAGCGCCATCGTCGACGCGCTGAGTGCCGGCGGCAAGCGCGCGACGATCATCCAGACCGCGCTGACCTACCTCGGCGACACGTACGTCGAGGGCGGCGCGTCCCACGCGGGCATCGACTGCTCGGGCCTCGTCATGGTCTCGTACGCGTCGGTCGGGATCCCGCTCGTCCACTACGTGCCGACGCAGGACGCCGCTGCGACGACGATCCCCGAGTCCGAGGCGCAGCCCGGCGACCTCGTCGTCTACGACAGCGAGGCCCACATCGGCCTGTACCTCGGCAACGGCCTCGTGATCCAGGCACCGCACCCGGGCGAACCCGTCGACATCATCCCGATGTTCTCCGCCCCGCACCACTTCGCGCGGGTCCTGCCCGCCGACTGACCGGCGGACGGGAGGCGCGGGACCGGCGCGCCCCGGACCTCCCGGGATCGTGTCTGTCGGGAGGCGCGGGACCAGGCCGATCCGCACCTCCCGGCGTCCGCGCCGATCGTGCTCAGACCGGCTGGACCTCGACGCCCGGTGCGGCCGGCAGGATCCGCCGACGACCGAGGTCGTCGAGGAGCTCGACGAGACGGTCGGCGCTGTCGTGGCACTCGCCGAACCCGGCCTGCCGGAGCTTGATCACGTTCGACACGTTGTCCCACGTCGAGCCGAGGATCATGTCCCCGAACCGCCAGTCGACGAGCTCCGTGTACGGGGTCGGGACGAGACCGTGCCGCTCCACCATGCGGTTCCACAGGTCCTCGCGCGGTGGCATCACGGTCGCCAGGGGGAGCGTCTGCGGCTCGCCGAGCTCGAGGCCGAAGTGGTCCGCGAGTCGTTTCCAGAGGTGACTCCACCGCACGACGTCGCCGTTGGTGATGTTGAACGCCTCGCCCGCCGCGGTCGGCGCCGAACCGGCCCAGTCCGTCGCGCGCGCGAGGAGCTCGGCGTCCGTCATCTGGTACAGGATCCGGTCGTACGTCTCGCGCTGCCCCGGGAACCGGAGCGGCAGGCCGAGCTCGCGGGTCATCGCGACGTAGGTGCCGATCGCCATGAGGAGGTTCATCGGCGTGCCCTGCGCGTAGCCCATCACGGCCTCGGGCCGGAACACCGTGAGCGCGAACCCCCGCTGCGCCGCACGCTCACGCAGCAGGTCCTCTTGGTCGTAGTAGAAGTTGGGCACGAGGAGACGCGGGTCGTCCTCCTTGGCGGGCGTCGTGAACCGGCCGAGGTGGGCGCCGTAGTACTTCATGCCCTGGTAGAGCGTCACGTGCCGGAGCGGAGCGCCGAGCCGGTCGAGTGCGTCGAGGGTGTGCTCGAGGAGTGCCACGTTCGGGCCGATCTGCTCCGCGAGGTCCGCCTTCTCGATGTACGCGGCGAACGCGAGGCGCGTCGTGTCGGACGCCGGGCGCAGCCCCTCGACGGTGGCGTCGGCGTCGAGCAGGTCCACCGGCAGGTGGGTCCAGTCGGACACGCCCTGCGGCGCCCGGCGGCTGATGCCCCGCGTCGTCACACCGGTGCGGGCGAAGTGCTCGACGACGCTGCGACCGACGACACCGCCGGCACCCGCGACCAGGACCGCGTCGTTCGTCGGGGCGGTGGTCTCGGTCGTCATGGGCGTCCTAGGTCTCGTCGGCTCCTGCGATCGTGCGCGCGGCGTTCCGGACGCCGGCACAGAGCAGCCCGACCTCGGGTTGCATCGACACGATCTCGTCGAACCCACTCTGCACCTCGGAGTACCCGAGGAGCCCAGCGACCGCTTGTCGGGGGATCGCATGGGTCCGGAGCATCCACTGCCCGCTCGCGGCGAAGCACGGCGTCATCGTGCGCTGCGGCGCGTCCACGGGGAGCGACGCTGCCCGCCCGAGCCGGTGGGTGTCCGGCCAGCCGTCCACGTCGATCAGTCCCGTCGACGGAACGCGGACGAGTCGCGGAAGAAGTCCTCGTAGCGATCGTCGTGCCCTGTCTCGAGCGCGTACCCGCGGCGCCACAGCTTGCGCTGCCGCTTGAACGTCGTGATGCGGACCGGTGCGACGCCCGGTTCGGACTCGTACGAGCTCATGCCCATCATCCCTGTCGTCATGCGCGGTCGTGACGATGCCGGGACTGCCCTGACGCAGTTCCCGACTTCCGTCTGGTAGCGCCAACCGTACCTCGGATGAGGGGCAGAATGTCGGTTCTCGTCCGTTCGATGCGGGACCTGGCCTGGGTGCTTCGCGCAGCGGCTCCCGTTCGCCGTCAGGTCCTGGGCGGCAACCGGTCCGGCGGCCCGGCTCCGCGCACGGCCGCCGCGTGGGACGTGTGGACGTAGAGTGGGGGATGGCCGTCCAGACCGCAACGATCATCGCGCTCGTCGGTGCCGGTGCCACGGGCCTCCTCGACGAACTCGGTGCACTCCGCGGGGTCGACGCCCTCCGACTCGGCGAGGCGGACGCCAACGGCACCGCGCGGATCAGCGCATCGAACGGGACGTACGTCGTCCACGACGCCGACCCCCTGGCGCACGTCGCCGCCGCGTGGGTCGAGTTCTTCGACGACCGCAGCACGCTCGGCACGCTCGAGCTCGAGGTCGAGACGGCGCTCGCCGCCTTCGCCGCGGGCCACCGCGTCATGCCGGACTACTACGTCGTGCTCGACCCGGAGTCCGTCGAGGGCACCTGGCGGCACTGGTGGTTCGGGGCGCTCGCCGTCGAGGGACCGCGACGGGTGCTGCCCGAGCCGGCATCGGCCTCGGCGATCCGGAAGCGGCTCGGACGGCTCCCGATGGCACCGCGCTGGAAGGACCCGGCGGCCTGGCTGCCCGACCTGCGGTTCACGATCCCGGACCGCACGGGTCTCGCGGGACTCGGCTGAGCGATGTCCGTCAGGTCGTCGGCTGGTCGTTGTCCTTCATCGCGCCCCAGCCCGTCCACCGGTCGATCTCGATGACGCCCGTGGTGCGCGGCCGGACCTGGTCCGGGTAGGCGCCGCCCGTGTAGTGGGTCGAGATGCGGTCGATGTCCCGGAGGCCCTCGTCGGCGTACAACTCGACGACCCGGCCGATCAGGGTGACGTGGGTGTACCAGTCGCCCTCGGCGAGGACCGTCAGGCTGACGCGCTGGTCACGCCGCAGGTGCTTGAGGCGCACACGGCTGTCGTCCATGCTCACGAGGACCCGGCCGTCCTGCCACAGGTACCAGGTGGCCGCGGTGACGGGCGTGCCGTCCGACCGCAGGGTGGCGATGACGGCGGGGTTCGGCTGCTGGAGCATCGCGACGGCGTCGTCGGGGAGCGGTGGCAGGGACATGTGGTCTCCGTTCGTCGTGGGATCGTCCCCGTCATCCTCGCAGCCGCGCCCTCGACGTCCGGTCGGGCCGCCGCTGGGTGTGGAGGACCGTGGCCGCGGTAGACCTGGGGCATGCGAGTCATCGGAGTGCAGGAGTTCGGAGGGCCCGAGGCCCTCGCCGTCCACGAGGTCCCGGAGCCGCACGCCGGCCCGGGCGAGGTCCGGATCGGGGTGCGGGCGTTCGCCGTCAACCCGACCGACGCCGGCGTTCGTGGTGGCGGACGCGACCTCGGCGGTGCGCAGCCCCCCTACGTGCCCGGCATGGACGCGGCCGGCATCGTGGACGAGGTGGGCGAGGGCGTCGACCAGTGGCAGACGGGTGACGAGGTCATGGCGATCGCGCTGCCGCTGCGCGAGCACGGGGGAGCGTACGTCGAGCACCTCGTCGCCGCGCCGGACTCGATCGCCCGGATCCCCGCGGGTGTCGGCTTCGAGCAAGCCAGCACGCTCCCGATGAACGGGCTGACGGCCGTGCGGATCCTCGAGCTCATGCACCTCGAGCCCGGCCAGACCCTGATGGTGACCGGAGCCGCCGGGACCCTCGGCACGTACCTCGTGCCGCTCGCGAAGCAGGCCGGACTCGTCGTGATCGCCGACGCCGCCGAGAAGGACCGTGCGCTCGTCGAGTCGCTCGGTCCCGACCACGTCGTCGAACGCGGGGACGGGGTGGTCGACCGGATCCGGGCGATCGTGCCCGACGGGGTCGACGGTCTCGCGGACACCGCGCTCTTGCACGAGCAGGTCGTCCCCGCGATCCGCGACGGGGGCGTCTTCGTCGCCGTGCGCGGCTGGCCGGGCAACGGCGAACGGGGCATCCGGTTCGAGCGCGTCATGGTGTTCGACGAGTACCACTCCGGACACAAGCTCGACCGGCTCCGGCAGGACGTCGAGGACGGCCTGCTCACCCTGCGCGTCGCCGAGGTCCTGCCCGCCGCGGACCCGGAGTCGGCCCGCGACGCCCACCGGCGCATGGAGGCCGGGGGCGTCCGTGGACGGTTCGTGCTCGTCTGGTGACACCGGGCCGGGAGGCGGTGCGAGCGCGGGTGGGCGGGGGCGCGGTCCTCGTCGTACCCGCGCCGTCGCCGTGATGACGCGGCTCGGTGCGTCCGGGTGACCGAACGGGTGAACCCGGGCGGGACGCATCCCCGACGGCCGGCGGGAGGCCGTCGGCCGCGGACCGGAGCGTGACGGCGGCGGCCTAGCGTCGGCGGGTGGCCCCGTTCCTCCCGACCGACAGCAGACGAGTCATGGCGATCCGGCGGCTCGTCGGGTTCGCGGTGCTCCCCGTCGTCGGCGGGCTCGCACCACTCGTCGCGGTCCCCGCGATCGCCGCGCGGTTCGGTGCGGAGGGGTGGCGCGACGTCGCGGTCGGGCAGTCGATCGGGGCGGCCGCGGCGGTCGTCGTCGAGCTCGGTTGGGGGATCAGCGGGCCGCAGCGGTCCGCCCGTCAGTCGCTCGGCAACCTCCGTCGCTCGGTCGGGCTCGCACTCGTGACCCAGGCGCTCGTCCTGCTGCCGGTGACCGCGGGTGTCTGGGTCGTCGCGCACCTGGTATCTGTCGGTGCTCCCGCGCTCGTCGGCTGGATCGGCACCGCGGGGGCACTCGGTTCGGTCAACGTCGTCTGGTGCTGGATCGGCCTCGGGCGGCCGGGGCCGATCCTCTGGGCGGACACACTGCCCCGCACGCTGCCCGTCGTCGTCGCCGCGGTCGCCCTCGCTGCCGGTGCGCCGCTGTGGGTGTTCCCCCTCGCCCTGGTCGTCAGCGGACTCGTGCCGGTCGTGCTCGGGACGACGCTGCTCGGCATCGGACCGGCGACCCTGCGACAGCTCACCCCGCGGCTCGTCGTGCGCGCCGTCCGGATCCAGCTGCAACCGCTCCTCGGACGCGTGCTCAGCGCGACCTACATCAGCGTCCCGATCACGCTCGCCGGCGTCAGTGCGCCCGGGGCCGTCGCGGTGTTCGCCGCCGCGGACCGGCTCCAGCGATGGGCGCTCACCGCGCTCAAGGCCCTGCCGACCGCACTCCAGGGGTGGGTGGGTGGCCCCGCCGATCCGGACCGGCGGATCCGACGGGCCTGGGTCGCGCTCTGGGGGAACGTCGGCGTCGGGGTCCTCGTCGGCGCTGGGTTCGTCGTCGTGGTCCCCGCGGTCTCGCGCGCGTTCTTCGCCGGCGTCGCCACCGTCGCGCCCGACCTCGCCGTGCTGAGCGGCCTGCTCGTCGTCGTCGTCACGACATCGCGGGCCACCGGTGGCCTGGTGCTCGTGGCGCTCCGCGGGGTCCCCGCGATCACCCTGAGCGCCGCCGCCGGATGCCTGGTCGGGGTGCCCGGGGTGCTCGTCCTCGCCCGCGTCGACGGTGCGCGCGGAGCGATGCTCGGGGTGCTCTCCGCCGAGGCCGCGGTGCTCGCCGTGCAGGTCGTCGCCGTCGTCGTGCTCGATCGGCGGCGGCGACGGCGCGTCCGGCGGGCCACATCGGTCCTCCGCGTCGCACACGTCCGCGTCGACGACCCCGCCTACCCGCGGAACGCCCGCGTGCGCCACCACCTGCGTGCGGCGGGGTTCACGGTGGACGTCGTCCGGCGCCACAGGGGCGGGAGCGTCATCGGACGGATGACCCGCGACGCCCGCACGGTGCTCGGGCTCCGTGGGTACGACGTCCACCTCCTCGCCGAGATGTCGCTCGTCGTCGCGCCGCTCGTCGCACTCGTCGCGCGGCTCCGCGGCGGGGTCGTCGTCGTCGATCGGTTCGTCGGGCAGTACGAGACGGACATCGACGACCACGGACTGGCCGCCCCGCGGTCACTCCGCGCCCTCCGCTGCCGGGTCGTCGATCGCCTGGCCGAACGCTCCGCCGACGTGCTGCTCATCGACACCGAGGTGCGGGCCGCGGCGCTCCGGGAACGGGTGCCGGCGCGGACGGCCGTGCTGAGCCTCCCGGTCGGGGCGCCGGCGTGGGCGGTCCCGCCGACGGTTACGCCGGCGGAGGCTGGCGCCAAGGCCGTGTCGCGCGCCGACGTTGCTGCCGGCGCTGCTGCCGGCGTTGCTGCCGGCATTGCTGCCGGCGCGGGCGCCGGCGCTGCCGCTGAGGCCGGCACGTTGCCCTCGGGTCGCGCGGCCGCTGCGTCCGGGCCGCTCCGCGTGCTGTTCTACGGCCAGGACGTCCCGCTGCACGGCGTCCCGGTCATCGTGTCGGCGCTCGGCGAGGTCGGTCGTCCCATCCGCGCGACGTTCGTGTCGTACGCCTCCGTCCTCGAGCGGATCCGCGCACAGCTCCACGACGAGGGCGACCGCGTCGACGCGACCCTGCTCGAACCCGTGCCGGCAGAGGAGCTCGCCACGGTCATCGCCAACCACGACGTCGTCCTCGGGGTGTTCGGCACGTCGGACAAGGCCCGGTCCGTGATCCCGAACAAGGTGTGGCAGGGGCTCGCGTGCGGGCGGACCGTCATCACGGCGGCGAGCCCGGCGCTCGCGGAACTCCGCCCACTCGTCGGTCCTCAGCTGGTCGAGGTGCCGCCGGGCGACGCCGAGGCGTTGGCCGGTGCCCTGCGCGCGGTCGTCGACGGCCCGGTGCTCTCGGACGGTCCGTGGGTCGGCACGGCCGAGCGGCTCGAGGCGTACGCCGCCGCGAGGCACGAACGGTTCGCCGCGCTCCTCCGCCAGCGGTGTGCGGCGCGTGCGGGAGCCTGAGGTGCGACGACCCGGCGGGTGCGCGCGCGGACGACGACCCGGCGGGTGCGCGCGCGGACGACGACCCGGCGGGTGCGCGCGCGGACGACGACCTGGCGGGTGCGCGCGCGGACGACGAGGGCGCCGCCAGACGACAGCGCAGTCGTCGTCCATGCGCGCACGTCCGAGTCGGCCCGACCCGTGCCACCACTCCCGCAGACGCCACCACCGGTCGTACAGTGACGGGAGGGGCGTGCGACGGAGCGCGCCACGGGAGGACCCCACATGACCACGCTCAGCAACGCCACCCTCGACACGCTCACCGGCGTCGCCGTGCCCACCTACGACCGGAGCGCCGTCACGACCGGCATCGTCCACTTCGGCCTCGGCAACTTCCACCGGGCGCACCAGGCGATGTACGTCGACCGGCTCATGAACGCCGGGGGAGAGCTGTGCTGGGGGATCACCGGCGTCGGGGTCATGCCGCGCGACGCCGAGATGCGCGACGCGCTCGACTCTCAGGACCACCTGTACACGCTCGTGCTCAAGCACCCCGACGGGACCCTGGAGCCCCGTGTCATCGGCTCCGTCGCGGACTTCCTGTACGCCCCGGACGACCCGGAGGCCGTGCTCGCCCTGATGGCCGCGCCCACCACGCGCATCGTGTCCCTGACCGTCACCGAGGGCGGTTACAACATCGACCACGTCACGGGGCAGTTCGTCCTCGACGCCCCGGCGATCGCCGCGGACCTGACGCCCGGGGCGACGCCGACGACGATGTTCGGGTTCATCACCGAGGCCCTGCACCGCCGCCACGACGGGGGCATCCCGCCGTTCACCGTGATGTCGTGCGACAACATCCAGGGCAACGGCGACACCGCCCGGCAGACCATCGTCGCGTTCGCCACCGCGAAGGACCCGGAGCTCGGCGCGTGGATCGAGCGGCACGTGTCGTTCCCGAACTCCATGGTCGACCGGATCACCCCGGTCACCACGGATGCCGACCGGGCGATGGTCCGGGACGAGTTCGGCATCGACGACGCCTGGCCCGTCGTCGCGGAGCCCTTCGAGCAGTGGGTGCTCGAGGACCGGTTCACCCTGCGCCGTCCGCTGTACGAGACGGCCGGCGTGCAGGTCGTCGAGGACGTCGTGCCCTACGAGCTCATGAAGCTCCGCCTGCTCAACGCCTCGCACCAGGCGATGGCCTACTTCGGCCTCCTGTCCGGACACACCTACGCGCACGAGGCCGCGACCGACCCGCTGATCGCCCGGCTCCTCGAGCGCTACATGGACGAGGAGGCGACGCCCACGCTCGACCCCGTGCCGGGCATCGACCTCGACCAGTACAAGGCGACGCTCATGGAGCGGTTCGGCAACCCCGCGATCCTCGACACGCTCGCGCGGCTGGCCGCCGAGTCGTCGGACCGGATCCCGAAGTGGCTGCTGCCGGTGGTGCGCGCCGACCTGGAGGCGGGCCTCCCCATCGATTTGTCGGCCGCGGTCGTCGCCAGCTGGGCCCGGTACGCCGAGGGGGTCGGCGAGCACGGCGAGCGGTTCGAGGTCGTCGACCAGCTCCGCGACGTCCTCATGCCGGCGGCGGCGCAGCAGCGGTCGGACGACCTCGCGTTCCTGCGCAACCGGGACGTGTTCGGGGACCTCGTCGACGACGAGCGGTTCACGGCGCCCTACCGTCGCAGCCTCGGCACCCTCTGCTCCGCCGGTGCGCAGGCGGCGCTCGACGAGGTCCTGTCGGTCCGCCGCTGACGCGGCCCGTTCCCGCCTGCCCCGTCCCGTCGCGCCCGCCCGCTCTGCCCGTCCCGCCGCCCAAGAAGCCGCTGGTTCTCGACAGATCCGCTGTCGGACGACACCGACATCGTCGCCACATCCGCACGCATCTCGTGCGCCTGCATGCAGCGACGACGCGGCGGTCGTTCAACACCAGATCGGTCGTTCCGGACGGGAGGCCCGGTGCGCCTCCGCCCCGCCGCTCCCGGCCGCCGTGCCACACTGGCGCGATGCGGTGGACGGGGGACGTCGAGCGGGGTGCGTGGTTGGTGGCCCGGCTCGGCCGGTGGGCGAGCGTCGGCGGTGTCGTCGGGGACGGTTGGGAGGCCTACGCCCGGGTCCTGCATCCCATGGGGGCCGTCCGGACCGAGTACCGGGACGACGACCCGGCGGAGCATCCCCGCGACCCGTGGACCTGGTCCGAGGTCGCGCGGCGCCTCAGGGTGCCGCTGACCCCGCTCACCTCGTCGACCGTGCTGCTCGGCGAGGACGAACACGGCGAGGACGAGCACGGCCGCGAACTGCCGGACGGGTGGAGCGTCGAGCCGCCGGTGCAGGGCGGACTCGAGCCGCGCCTCCTGGCTGCGCTCACGTCGTCGCTCCGCGCGGCGACGACGACCCCGGACGCGGTGACGGTCGGGGTCTGGAGCGGGTGGGGCGCGCTGAACCGGGACTTCGGTTTCGCCGGCGTCGGCTATCTGGGAGAGCTGCCCTCGGCTGAGCAGCGGGCGGCGGACCTACGCGAGGCGGAGGCCGGTCGTCTCGAGCAGTTCGAAATCGACGTGTCGTCCGAGGTGTCGGCGGCGATCCAGGGCGGACCACTCCTCGAGGCGCCGTGGCGAGAGTACGTGCTGCTCACGGGCAGCGTCGCGGAGCTCGCCGACCCCGACTGGGGCTTCGACGCCAGGATCGGGTGGAGGCGGAGCGTGTGGGGCGCCACTCGGTGGCCGATGCCGCAACTCATCTGGCCGGCGGACCGAGCATGGGTCGTCGCGTCGGAGATCGACTTGGACTCGACGATCGTCGGCGGCTCCCGGGCGCTGGTCGATGCGGTCCTGGCCGACGAGCGGTTCGAGGCGTTCGAGGTCCATCCGGATGACGTCCCTGCGGCCGGTCCGTCGGGCAGCGGAATGGACTGATCCGGGGCGTTCCCGCGGCGATTCCCGCGTCGACGACGGGTCGGCCGGCGACGGAACCGCTGTCGTTCGACGTCCACACCGTCGGTGGTTGCGGAAGCACCGGATGTGGGCGTATCAGCCGACCTTGCCGTTGTCGGACGACGCCGGGGGTGGCGGAAACAGGCGGACCGGCCGGGGCGGGGGCAGCAGGACGCCCGGACTGTCGGAAACGACCGGGGTCCCGTAGAATCGCCCGATGCCCTCCGACCTCCGCACCCCCGGCCTCCGCCCCGCGACCGTGAGCACGGAGGCCGCCCGCCCCCAGGTCCGTCCGACGACCGAGGGCTGGAAGCAGCAGCTCGACCCGACGGGCCGCCCGCTGCTGCAGTTCGCGTCGCCGAAGCGCGGCAAGCCGCCGGTGCACCTCGCGGACCTGACGGCCGAGGAGCGCATCGCCCGCGTCAAGGAGCTCGGCCTGCCGGGCTTCCGGGCGAAGCAGCTCATGACGCACTACTTCACGCACTACACCTCGGACCCGGCGGCGATGACGGACCTGCCCGCCGCCGGACGCGAGGAGCTCGTCGCCGGACTGCTGCCGCCCCTCCTGACGGAGGCCCGGCGCCTGACGACCGACAAGGGCGACACGATCAAGTTCCTGTGGAAGCTGCACGACGGCGCCCTCGTCGAGTCGGTGCTCATGCGGTACCCGGGGCGGATCACGCTGTGCGTGTCGTCGCAGGCCGGCTGCGGGATGAACTGCCCGTTCTGTGCCACGGGGCAGAACGGCTTGACGCGCAACATGTCGACCGCCGAGATCGTCGAGCAGATCGTCCGGGCGAACGCGGCGCTGGCGGCGGGGGAGCTCGCGGGTGCCCCGACCCGTGGCGGCCAGGACCGAACCGACCCCGAGCGCGTCACGAACATCGTGTTCATGGGCATGGGGGAGCCGCTCGCGAACTACAAGCGCGTGATGGACGCCGTGCGCATCATGGTCGCACCGCAGCCGAACGGCCTCGGCATGAGCGCCCGGCACATCACCGTGTCGACGGTCGGACTCGTGCCCGCGATCGACAAGCTCGCCGACGAGGGCATCCCCCTCACGTTCGCGCTCTCCCTGCACGCGCCCGACGACGAGCTCCGCGACGAGATGATCCCGGTCAACTCCCGCTGGAAGGTCGACGAGGCCATCGACGCCGCGTACCGCTACTTCCAGAAGACGGGCCGTCGGGTGTCGATCGAGTACGCGCTCATCAAGGACATGAACGACCACGCCTGGCGCGCCGACCTGCTCGCGCACAAGCTCAACCAGCGCGGCCACGGCTGGGTCCACGTCAACCCGATCCCGCTCAACCCGACGCCCGGCTCCGTGTGGACGGCGTCCGAGCGCGACGTGACGGACGAGTTCGTGCGGCGCCTCAACGACGCCGGCATCCCGACGACGCTCCGCGACACCCGCGGCAAGGAGATCGACGGCGCCTGCGGGCAGCTCGCCGCCGCCGACGCGTAGGACGACCGCCCGCCGGCGGCGACCGCCCACCGGCCGGGAGGCGCGGTGCGGGCTGGTGCCGTCCCTCCCGTCCGACGTCCGGTGCGGGGTGCGCTCGCCGACGACAACGGGACATGCGCCCGCATGCGCACTCGTCGTCGGCGTGCGCACGTGCGGCGCGCGCACTCGCGCTGGGGCTCCGGCCGCAGCGTCAGCCGAGTGACGCCGTCGCGGCCCGGAGGTCCTCGAGCGCGGCGAGCGCGTGCGGCGCGAGCCCGGCATCGTCGTCGCGCGGACCCTCGACCCAGCGGCTGTAGCCCTGCTTGAACGCGAGCAGACCCATCTCGGCCGCGAGGTGCGCGGTGGCGGCCGGGACACCGCGGGCGACGAGCGCGTCCGTCATGGCGACGGCGAGCCCGACGCTCTTCAGCGCGTCCCGTCCCTGCAGCTCCGCGCTCGCGGCGACGGCGGCCCGGAGCCGAGGCCCGATGTCGCGGTTCATCGGCCCCATCTCGTCCGAGGCGCGTGCGAGCCCGGCTGCGACGGCCTCGAGCGGGGACGCGTCCGCGGGCGCGGCGGCGATGCCCTCGGCGAGCAGGGTGCTCAGGGTCTCCTGCCCGGCGACGAGGAGTTCGCGCTTGTCCGGGAAGTACCGGAAGAAGGTGCTCTTGGTGACGCCGGCACGTTCGGCGATCTGCGCGACTGTCGTCTCGTCGTAGCCCTGCTCGGTGAACAGGTCGACGGCCGCGAGGACGAGTCGGTCCCGCGCTCCCGGTTCCCATCGCGCCATGCCATTCATCCTACGGCTCCGAGTCCGTGATGGGACAGTTATCCCATCACGGTGCTACGGTGATGGGACAACAGTCTCATCACCCGGAGGAGTCCTCATGCACGTCTTCGTCACCGGCGGCACCGGCACGATCGGCACGCCCGTCGTCGCCGAGCTGCTCGCCAACGGCCACACCGTCCTCGCCCTCGCTCGCTCCGAGGCCTCCGCCGCCACGCTCGAGCAGGCCGGCGCCAGCACGATCCGGGGGAGCATCGCCGACCTCGACGTCCTCCGGACCGCGGCCGGGCAGGTCGATGGCGTGATCAGCCTGGCGTTCAGCCGCGACTACGGGTCGACCGAGTCGCTGCAGCAGGGCATGGCCGAGGAGACCGCGGCGATGACCACGCTCGCCGACGCGCTCGTGGGCAGCGACCGTCCGCTCGTCGTCGTCTCCGGGACGCCGTGGGCGGAGGGCCGCCCGTCCACCGAGGAGGACCCGCTGCCGACCGACGGACCCGTCGGCGGGCGCGGCATCACCGTGAACGCGATCCTCGGGTACGCCGACCGGGGTGTGCGGTCCTCGGCGATCCGCCTGGCCCGCACGGTGCACGCGAACGGGACGGGCGGGTTCGCCGGGCTCCTCACCGAGAACGCCAGGAGGACCGGCGTCGCGGGCTACCCGGGTGACGGCAGCCAGCGCTGGCCCGCCGTGCACGCCGCCGACGCCGCGGTGCTCTTCCGGCTGGCGCTCGAGTCCGCCCCGGCGGGGTCCGCGTGGCACGCCGTCGCCGACGAGGGTGACGCCGTGATCGACCTCGTCCGGGTGATCGGTCGGCGCCTCGGCCTTCCGGTCGAGCAGGTGCCCGACGAGACCTTCGGCCCGTTCGGACCGATCTTCGCGACGGACCAGCCGGCCTCGAGCGCGATCACCCGCAGGGCGCTCGGCTGGACCCCGACGCACCCGAGCGTGCTCGAGGACCTCGAGCTCGTGCAGCCCTGACCCCCTGGCGGCCGGGAGGGACGGGGCGGGCTGGCACCGTCCCTCCCGGCCGACCCGCCGCGGCCCCTGCACGTGCGCGCGCCGACGACAACTGCGCTGTCGCTGGCGCGCGCACTCGTCGTCGGCGCGCACCCGCGCGCGCCGACGACGACCGCGCGCGCACTCAGCCGAGACGCCCGGGTCCGGACGCCCGCGGTCACCACCGGAGTAACGTCGGCCCCGGTGTCGCCCGTGACGCCGATGTGCGAGGAGGCACCGTGGCCCGAGGACCAGACCGACCCGGAACCGAGCAGGACTGGGACCCCGCCACCTGGACCGCCGACACCTGGCCGATCGCCGTGTGTCTGCACGGGTTCCCACCGGTCGGCCGCGACGGCACCACGCTGCACGACGCCCCGATCGCGGTGTGGGACGACATCTTCGCCCAGATCGAGCGGGTGGGCTTCACGCTCGCCGAGATGGCCGACGACCGGATCCGCCCCGCCGACTACGACCCCGGCAAGCGTGACGAGCTCCTCGCCACCGCCAGGGAGCACGGCATCGGGATCCCCAGCGTGCACCTGCAGCGCCGGAGCGTCATCATGCCCGGGCACGAGGAGGAGAACCTCGCGTACGCGCACCGCACGATCGACGCCGCCGCCGCGTGGGGCATGCAGGTGTTCTCGACGGGGCTTCACCAGCCGTTCAGCGAGGCCCAGCGCAAGGCCCTGTGGTTCTGGACCGCGCCCGGGCCGAAGGACCCCGACGACCCGGAGGTCTGGGACCGCGCCGTCCGGTCGATCCGCGAACTCGGCAAGCACGCCGCCGACGTCGGGCTGCCCCTCGCGCTCGAGATGTACGAGGACACGTACCTCGGCACAGCCGAGAGCGCCGTCCGGTTCGTGGAGGCGGTGGGCCTCGACAACGTCGGCCTCAACCCCGACGTCGCGAACCTCATCCGCCTGCACCGTCCCGTCGAGGACTGGCGCGAGGTGTTCTCCGCGACCCTGCCGTACGCGAACTACCTGCACGTCAAGAACTACACACGCGACGAGGCCGGCGACGGCTCCTGGGCGACGAGCGTCCCCTCGACGATGGAGACCGGCATCATCAACTACCGGCAGGTCCTGCGCGAGGCCGTGGACGTCGGGTTCCGCGGCATCATCATGACCGAGCAGTACGGCGGGGACAGCCTCGGCGTCTGCGCCACCAACCAGCGGTACATCCGCACCCTGCTGCCCCAGGAGGTCGCACGATGAGTCAGATCAGAGCCGCCGTCGTCGGATCCGGGTACATGGGTGGCGGGATCGCGCAGATGCTCGCGCTGTCCGGGGCCGAGGTCGCCCTCGCCGACGTCTCCGCCGAGATCGCCGCGAGCAACCACACACGCCTGCTCGACGAGGCTCGGCAGTTCGTCGCCGACGGGCTGTTCCCCGCCGACGCGGTCGAGCGCATCGCCGCGCTCGTCCACCCTGCCGAGTCCGTCGAGGCCGCCGTCGCCGACGCCGAGTTCATCGAGGAGGCCGTGCCCGAGAAGATCGAGATCAAGCACGCCACCCTCGCCCGGATCAGCGCAGCCGCGAGCCGGGAGGCGGTGATCGGCTCGAACACGTCGACCATCCGCATCAGCGCACTCGCCGAGGCCGTCGAGGGGCCCGAACGGTTCCTCGGCGTGCACTTCTCGAACCCCGCGCCGTTCATCCCCGGCGTCGAGATCATCCCGCACGAGACCACCACCGAGTCCGCGATCACGACCGCCGAGACGATCGTCCGCGCGACCGGCAAGCAGACCGCCCGGGTCAAGGACAGTGTCGGCTTCGTCCTCAACCGCCTGCAGTACGCGCTGTTCTCCGAGGCCGCGGACATCGCCGCCGAGGGCATCGCGAGCCCCGAGGACATCGACACCATCGTCCGGACCACGTTCGGCTTCCGGCTGCCCGTGTTCGGCCCGTTCGCGATCGCCGACATGGCGGGCCTGGACGTGTACGCGTTCTGCTACGCGTCCCTCCAGACCCGGTGGCCGGAGCGGTTCGCGACCCCGGAGTCGCTCGCCGCGCTCGTGGCCGAGGGCAAGTTCGGCACGAAGTCGGGCGCCGGCTATCTCGACGTCCCGGCCGACCGGACGCCGGAACTCGTCGCGTACCGGAACCGGGCGTACGTGGCGTTGCAGAAGCTGCTCGACGAGCTCGGCCCCGCACCGATCGACTGACCGGACCGCGATGGAGGAGTTCGACGTCGCCGTCGTGGGCGCCGGGGCGCTGGGCAGCGCCGCTGCCCACCACCTGGCACTCCGGGGTGCGACGGTGGTCCTGTTCGAACAGTTCGAGTTCGGTCACGTGCGCGGTGCCTCCCACGACACATCGAGGATCCTCCGCACCTCGTACGGGGACGAGGCCTACGTCCGGCTCGCGAAGTCGGCGTACCGGGACTGGGCCGAGCTGGAACGCGTCAGCGGCGAACGCCTCGTGACCACCACCGGCGGCGTCGTGTTCGTGCCACCGGGCAGTCCGTACCCCGTGACGGCCTTCACCGCGGCACTCACGGCGCAGGACCTGCCGTTCGAGCTCATGGACCGGGACGCGGTCGCCGCCCGATGGCCGCAGTTCGCCCTGCCCCCGGGAGTCGAGACCGTGTTCTCGCCCGACACCGGGATCGTCCCCGCGTCGCGCACCGTCGCGACGCTCCAGATGCAGGCACGGTCGCACGGTGCGGTGCTCCGCGACCGGACACGGGTCGAGGAGCTCCGACCCCAACCCGACGGAGTCGTGGTCATGACGACCGCGGGGACGGTCCGAGCGCGGAAGGTCGTCGTCGCCGCCGATGCGTGGACGAACGCGCTCATCGCGCCCCTCGGTGTCGAGGTCCCGCTCGTGACGATGCAGGAGCAGGTCACGTACTTCGGGCCGGACCGCCCCGAGGACTTCGGCGACGACCGGCTCCCCGTGTGGATCTGGGAAGACGAGCCCTGCTACTACGGGTTCCCGACCTACGGGGAGCCGACCGTCAAGGCGGGTCGAGACGCCTCCGACAACCGCATGACGCCCGGCGAGCGGACCTTCCGGCACTCCGAGGAGCTCCTGGACCAGCTGCGGACGTTCATGCGCGGGTTCCTGCCCGCCAGCGGCGCGGACGTCCGGACCATCACCTGCCAGTACACGCTGACGCCCGGCCGGCGGTTCGTGCTCGACGCGCTGCCGGAGCACCCGGACGTGCTCGTCGCGCTCGGGGCCGCACACGCGTTCAAGTTCACGCCGACGATCGGGCGGATCCTGGCGGAGCTCGCCCTCGATGGTCGGACCGATGACGACATCAGCGCCTTCCGGCTCCGGGATGTCCTGGCCCCCGTGCCGACCGCCTGACCGTCCGCGGCGGGCCTCCCGGGTCAGCCGGGCCCGTCGCTCGCGGCGGCGAGCAGCGGCACGACCACGTCGCTGACCGGGGTCGGGATGCCGTGCGTGCGGCCGAGCCGTGCCACGACCTCGTTCCGGACCCGCCACTCGAGCGGGCGGTCCGCGGCGCGGTCGGTGAGGATCGAGGTCCCGAGGTCCGCCGGCTGTGCGCGGAGGCCGTCGAGGACGTCCTGTGGGACGTCGTCGCCGAGGCGGGCGCCCGCTGCCTGCGCCACGGCGAGGCACTCGGCGAGGTAGTCGAGCGTCAGCCGGGCGACGTCCTCACGTCGGAACATCCCGGACCGCCGCCCGCTCAGCGCCATGAGCCCGGCGGCGGCGTTGTGGAGGAGCTTGCGCCACGCGACGGTCACGAAGTCCTCGGTGACGTCGACCGCGCACCGGGTGCCCTCGAGGACGTCGACCACCAACTGCGCCGCCGGCACGTCGGGGAGCGTGAGGCGCGGCGGTCGCCGCAGCGCCACCGTGCCGTCCGGCTCGGCCTGGGCGGGGAACCACACGACGGCCGGGAGGACCGTGCCCGCGACCCACGGACCGACGCTCGCCTCCTGCTCCACCCCGTTCTGCAGCACGCACACGACCGTGTCGGCGTGACCCAGTGCGGCGAGCCAGGGCCCGGCGGCCTCGATCTGGGTCGCCTTGACGGCGAGGAACACGACGTCGACGGGTCCCGACACCGTCGTCGGATCGGTGTGCACCTGCCCGGGGACGACGACGACCGCGCCGTCCGGGGTCCGGAGCCGGAGGTGCTCCCGCGGCGTCCGGCCGGCGAGCAGCGGGGTCCGACCGGCCTCGTGGAGCGCTGCTGCCACCGTCGTGCCGATCGCACCCGGGCCGACGATCGCGATGCTCGGGTCCATGGACTCCATCCTGGCGCTTCGGCGCACGGTCAGGACGCGCTCGGCGAGCGGGGCCAATGTGGAGGCATGCTCACACGACGTTCCTCGGGTCTGGTCCTCCTCGGCACGGCGCTCACCGTGGTGCTCGCCGGATGCTCGGGCGGGACCACCTCGCCGCACCCGAGCAGCACGGCGCGCACGGTCACGCACAGCACCCCGACACCGTCCGCCGCCCCCGCCTCGCCCAGCACCACGAGCACCCCGAGCGCGACGAGCACGTGCGGACCCGCGACGGGGCAAGCCGCCGCCGCGACGGGGATCGCGGCACTCCCGCTCCCGGTGAACCTGCGGGGAACGGCCCACTGGGACGCGGCGGGCGCTGACTACTCCGGGTACGACCCCTGCGCGCCGCTGTCGTGGTCGGTCGTGACCGTCTCTGGCTCCACGGCGAGCTCCCCGTACGCGATCCTGCTGTTCCACGACGGCACCTACCTCGGAACCGCGACGAAGGAGCAGTACGCGTTCCAGCCCACGGTCCGGCGGACCTCGTCGACGAGCATCGCCGTGACCTACCCGTACCCGCGGGGCAACGACTCCGACGCCGATCCGTCCGGCCGCGCGAACGCCACGTACACCTGGGACGCCGGTGCCGGGAAGGTCACGATGGCCGGCAGCACGCCTCCGGCGCAGTGAGTCAGCCCGTTTCCGACGTGCCGGTCGGCGAGCACCCCACGACGTCGGCGTCGCTCGCTGCAACGGCCCGGCGGCATCCGTCGACCATCGTGTTCAGCGTGCTCGCCGTCGTGTTCGCGGTCCTGACGGTCGTGCTGCTCGTCCGCATCCACGGCGTCCACTCGGACGCGTTCCCGCTCGCCCTGCGCGCCGGGGGTCTCGCCACCATCGCGTGCGCGGCCGGTGGCCCGTTGCGTCTGGTGCGACTCCGCCGGAGGGACGAGCGCGGGGCGCTGAGTGCCCGGCATCCGGGGATCGCCTTCGTCAGCGCGCTGGCGACCCCGACGACGAGGGACGAACTCACGGCGTGGGACCCGAGCGCCTCCGTCGCGTTTCCGTGCCAGCTCGCGTTCTCCCCGCGGGGGATCGCGCTCTGGGACACCGCGACCGACACGGAGGGCCGTCGCATCGCGGGGCGGGCCGAGGTGCTGTCGATCGAGCCGTTCCACACCCCGGACCACTCGTGGGAACAGTCGGAGCAGGGATGGGGCGTCGTGCTGCACCTCGCCCCACGCGACGGCGTGAGCACCAGCCGGTACACGGGCGTCGTGCACCTGCGGGTCGAGGACGCGCAGACGGAGCGCGACGAGTACGCGACGAAGCAGTCGATCCGGGCGATGGAGCGCGCGCTCGGCCGTTGACTACTCGGCGGCCCACGCCTCGTCCTGTGCAGGTGATCGAGCGGAAGGCCCGGTGCCGGACCACGCTGACGAGGAGCGAGGAGGATGGTCGCGTGAGCGAGACGACCGATCCGAAGACCGTGACGCTCATCCGGTCCGCGAGCCTCGCGCCGGGTGTCGACTACGCCTACGCCGCGACCGCTCCCGCCGACGCGCGGCTGGTGTTCCTGGCGGGGGCCTGTCCCCTCGACGAGACCGGCGCGACCGTCGCGCTCGGGGACCACGCCGGACAGGCTGCCAAGTGCGTCGAAAACATGGTGACGGCGCTCCGCGCGGCAGGCGCCGGCATCGAGGACGTCATCAGCACGCGGGTCATCGTCGCGTCGTCGCGGCAGGCGGACCTCATCGCTGCCTGGGACGTCGTGCGTGCCGCGTTCGGTGCCCACGACGTCCCGAGCACCCTGCTCGGCGTCACCGTGCTCGGGTACGACGGGCAGCTCGTCGAGATCGAGGCGGTCGCCGCGGTCCTCGATCGGTGACGTCCACGCGGCCGTTGCGCGCCGGTTCCATGGGCTGGGAGGCCCGGCAAGACCCCGCCCCGAGGCTGCGACGAGGACGACGCCGCCCGTGAGCGCGACCCGAGTGCCGGGGAGTCTCGCTTCAGGCCGACCGCGACGCAGTTCCGCTCAGTGCGCCGCTTCGTACGCCCGGATCTCCTCGACCTTGTCGTTCGACGCGCTCGAGGTGTCGAACTCGTACGTCAGCCACTCCCGCACGTTGCGGCGGGCGAGCTCGAGGCCGATGACGCGCTGCCCCATGCAGAGCACCTGCGCGTCGTTCGACAGGATCGAGCGCTCCACCGAGTATGAGTCGTGAGCGGTCACGGCCCGGATGCCCGGGACCTTGTTCGCCGAGATCGCGACGCCGAGGCCGGTGCCGCAGAACAGGATCGCCCGGTCGGCGTCCCCGCGGGCGACGATCTCCGCCGCGGCGGTCGCCACGGTCGGGTAGTTCGTGTGCCCGTCGGCGTCCACACCGACGTCGACCACCGAGGCCACGAGGTCGCTCGACTCGAGGTCCTTGCGGATCGCTTCCTTGTAGTCGTACCCGGCGTCGTCCGAGCCGATCACCAATCGCCACTGGGTCATCGCGTGGCTCCTTCCTCGCGACGGTCTGTCGCTCCGGGGTCCCGGTGTACTCCGTCGTCGTCCGTGCCATCTGCGAGTGCGTCGCCAACGGCGCCGACGATCGCCGCGAACGACACGGCGCCTGGGTCGGGGGAGCCGACGGCCTTGTCGCCGTGCGTCTTCGCGCGCCCGAGGTGCGGCACGAGGTCCGCGGTCGACGCCGCACCCTCCTCGGCAGCGGAGGCGGCGGCCGCCCACGCGGTCGCCAGGTCGTCGCCCGCCTCGACCCGCGCGGTGAGCGTGTCGGCGAACGGCACGAGCGCGTCCACCATCGTCTTGTCACCGACGGCCGCTCCGCCCACCGACTGCACGGCCTCCCGGCCCTGGGCGACACCGGTCGCGACGGCGGTGGCGGTCGGCTGCGTCTCGTCGTCGAGCTCGCTCGCGAGGGTCCGCAGCAGCACGCCCCACAGCGCGCCCGAGGTGCCGCCCGCGCGGTCGGCCCAGCCCGCGCTCGCCCGGTGGAGGACCGTGGCGGCGCCGCCCTGGGCCTCCAGAGCGGCGGTCGCGGCGTCGAGTGCCGCGCTCGCGCCGCGCTGCATGCCGATGCCGTGGTCGCCGTCGCCGGCGATCGAGTCGAGGCGACCCCAGTCGTCGACGTTGTCCTGGACCGTCGTCGCGACCGTGCGGAGCAGGTCGACGATGTGTGCCGCGGACTCGCGGGACTCCGCACTGGAGGGCCGGATCGCGTCCTCCGTGTCGGCCTCCGCGGCCGTCGGTCCGGCGCTCACGAGGTCCTGCTGGACGCTGCCGCGACGGAACGCCGGGGTGTCGGCGGGCGCGGTCCACAGGCGCTCGAGCTCGTCGTCGAGCCAGAGCAGGGTCAGGGACGCACCGGCCATGTCGAAGCTCGTGCAGAACTCGCCCACCTGCGGGTCGACCACGGTGAGTCCGCGGTCCTGCAGCAGCCCGGCGATCGAGCGGTAGACGACGAACAGCTCCTCGACCTTGACCGACCCGAGCCCGTTGAGGATCGGGACCACCCGCGCGCCGTCGAGGTCGACGCCCTCGGGGATCTCCGCCTCGGCGAGGAGTCGCTCGACGAACAGCTCGGCGAGCCCCTCGGCGCTGGGGATGTCGGTCTCGTCGATGCCGGGCTCGCCGTGGATGCCGAGCCCGATCGCCATGCGCCCCTCGGGGACGTCGAACAGGGGCTCGTCCGCGCCGGGCAGCGTGCAGCCGCTGAACGCGACGCCCATCGACCGTGTCCGCTCGTTCGCCAGGACCGCGACGCGCTCGACGTCGTCGAGGCCCATGCCCTCGGCAGCGGCGGCCCCGGCCACCTTGAACACCGTGAGGTCACCAGCGATGCCGCGGCGCTTGCCACGCTCGTCGCTCGACGCGCTGAAGATGTCGTCCGTCACGAGGACCGTGCGGCAGTCGATGCCGTCCGCCCGGACCGCGTCCTGCGCTGCCGTGAAGTTGAGGACGTCGCCGGCGTAGTTGCCGTAGCTGAGCAGGGCGCCCCGGCCCTGCTCACTCGCGCGGATCACCGACTCGACCTGGATCGACGACGGCGACGCGAACAGGTTGCCCATCGCTGCCCCGTGCGCGAGCCCCGGCCCGACGAGACCGCCGAACGCCGGCCAGTGCCCCGAGCCGCCGCCGACGACCACGGCGACCTCGGGGTCCGGGCTCCTCGTGGACCGGGTCACACCGCCTCGGACCTGGCGGACTCGATCGCCGTTCGCGAGGACGAAGCCCTCGATCATCTCGTCGACGAACTGGGTGGGCTGGTTCCACAGACGCGTCACGACACTCGCTCCTTCGTTGGACCGGACGTGGAGATCACGAGCCTACCGACCCCGTGTGGGTGGCGGCCGGCCCGCGATGCGAGTACACCGAGGCCATGACCGTTGCCTTCCCCGCCGCCCGCACCGCGATCGTCACCGGGGCGGTCTCGCCCCGCGGGATCGGTCGAGCGACCGCGCGGCGGCTCGCCGCTGCCGGTTGGGACATCGGGATCATCGACCTCGACGACGATGCGTCGGCGGAAGCGGCGTCGGAGCTCGCGGCGTCGTTCGGTGTCCGGGCGGCGGGGGTCGGTGCGGACGTCTCCGACGAAGCCGCGGTCCGCGCCGCCGTCGACGGGCTCGAGTCCGCGCTGCCGCAGATCGTCGCGCTCGTGAACATCGCCGGCATCAGTTCGCCGACGCCGTACCTGGAACTCGAGCCGGGAGAGTGGGACCGCGTCATCGCCGTCAACCTGACCGGCGTGCACCACGTCTCGCGTCGCGTCGCCGAGTCCCTGGCGGCGAGCGGGGTCGGCCGCATCGTGAGCATCTCGTCCGTGTCGGCACAGCGCGGCGGAGGGACCTACAGCAAGACCCCGTACTCGGTCGCGAAGGCCGGGGTGATCGGCCTGACCCGTGCACTCGCCCGCGAACTCGGCCCGCTCGGCGTCACCGCGAACGCCATCGCCCCCGGCCCGATCGACACCGACATCATGGGCGGCACCCTGACCGAGGAACGCAAGGCCGAGATGGCCGCTGACCTGCTCGTGGGGCGTATCGGCACCGTGGACGACGTCGCCGTCGCGGTGGAGTTCCTGCTCCGCGAGGACACCGGGTTCATCACGGGGCACACGCTCGACGTCAACGGCGGGTTGTACATGAACTGAGGGCTCCGGGGTTCGGCGGCCGCGTCCGGCCCGGCTGCCGTTCGGGCACTGCGGCGGTTCGCGCCCCGTGGGTCGTCCGCGCTCCGGGACGCTTCGATGCCGCGCGGTGGTTCGCCCGGGGTCCGGGCCCAGGGCGCCACCCCGGCGCAGCAGCATCTTGACGACCAGCGGCCTCGGTGCTTCGATGACCCTCATTCCGACCATTCGTCGGATATCAGGGGCAATGACATCAAAGGGGATCGTCATGAAGATCAGGAAGCGCATCATCGGGGCCGCCGCTCTCGGAGCGTTCGCACTCACCGTCGGCATCGCAGCACCGGCCAACGCGGTCACGACGACGCAGAGTCATGCGATCTCGTCGAGCGACGGCAACGCATCGGCCGTGGTGAAGGTCACGTGGAGCACGAGCGAGACCTTCCACATCAACTACACCGAAGCCGACACCGCGCCCGACGGGAACGGGCCGTACCTCATCTACGACGTCTCCGGCGCGGGCGGCGGCAGCATCAACTACATCTCACCGTGCACGAAGGGGTCCGGAACCAGCTGCAGCGGCACCGTGCCGTCCGACAGCAGCGTCGGGGTGACCGACGTGACCGTGTGGCTGTGCGCCGGACACGCGCCCGACTACGGGACGCACTGCGGGGCGACCTACAGCTTCAAGAACCCGTACTACTCGATCGACTGATCGGGTCGGCAGCGTCGCCTGGCGCTGGCGGGCGTGGAAACGACGAGGGCGTTGTCGGACGACAGCGCCCTCGTCGTTCGCATGCGACGGGGGATGGCTGCGGTCGGGATCGGGAACCCCCGGCACGGACCGCTCCGGTGGATCAGTCCTCCGTGTCAGCGGCCGACTCGGGCTCAGCCTGCGTCTCGGCCATCCGGTTCCGGAGTTCGTCGGCCATGCTCGAGGCGCCTTCGCTCCCGTGGTCGTTGTCCACCTGCTCGATCAGGCCCGCCAGCTTCTCCTTGTTCGTCGCGTCGGTGGCGCCGTCCATGACGGGCTCGGTCTGCTCGTTGTCGCTCATGGCGCGGACGCTACGCGCGGTGCCTCTGTGTCGGGCCGCCGGGCGTGGTCGTGGTCGTGGCGACGGCGGGACGGCCAAGGGCGCGTGCGGACGACAAGTGCGCGGTCGTCCTTCCGCGCACTTGTCGTCGACGCGCGCTTCTCGCCAGCGTCAGTCGGACGCGAGGGTGATCCGGATGACCTCCACCGCGTCCGGGTCAACGCCAGCGCGCCGGCTCAGCGACGGATCCTGCTTGATGCGCGCTGCGGCCGCGAGCAATCGACGCCGCTCCGTGGCGGTCAGGTCGATCCCGAGCGCGTCACGACGCTCGACCAGTGCTGCAAGTGTGGCGATGTCCACGAGGTGACGGGAGTTGTCCTGTCCGGCGAGTGCGTCGGCCGCCGCGGCCTTGCTCACCAGTGCACCCTGCAGTGTCGGACGGAGCAGGCGCCCAACGCGTCCGTTCACGTCGACCTTGACCTCTGAGGCGCGATACAGCGCACCTTGCGTGCCGGGCGCGGCGATCGTCGTTCCTCCGCGGACGCCGCGCCGACTGTCAGCACGCTCGCCGAGGAATCGAGCCTGCAGGACATCGATCTGAGCGCCTTCTCGGACCCACCGATGTTGGTGCCCCTCGAACGAAGTCCCGTCTGGCTCGAATCCGAGGTCGGCGAGCACCCGCGTGAGATCCCAGAGGATCTGTGGATGCGCGCGGACGTCGAGCGCGACGTCGGCGTCCTGCGTCGGACGTGCGCTCGCAGAGCCCCGCTCCCAGCACAGCGACTGCACCATCTGGCCGCCGACGAGGATCCAGTCCCGCGGCAGTCGTTCGTACGCATCGAACAGCGCATGCCATGCAGCTGCCTGCGCGGACGCGAGGGCCGGCGCAACGATCACTCCTTCGTTCCTCGAAGGAGCTGTGCCAGCCGAGCGCGCTCTCGTGGGCCGCCGTCCGTCGCGAGATCGAGGAGGAGCGTCGACAGCGGGAGAGTGGCGGGTGGGCAGTCTGCCTCGACGTGCAGAGCGACGTTCGGTGCCACTGATTCTCGGAGCAAGAACTCGCGCCGCAGGCTGTCCATGTCCTGCTCCGCCACATGGGCTTCGAGGAAGTCAGGAGCGCTGATCTCCGCACGTGGGTCGCTCACGCCCCCGAGGACGAGGCGATCGTCCGATCGAAGGTCGGCCATGTCGGCAGGTTGCACGAACAGCATCAGAGGTCGCTGCAGGACGCGAGGGCGGAACCAGGTGATGAAGACGTCGGCCGCGTGCTCGTCGTGGCGGAGGGCGTGGAGCCGCGCATCGAGGCGATGACGCTCGGTCGGACGCAGTGCGACTCGCAATGCGTCGCTCCCGTCGATCATCGACAGGAGCGCGGCGGCCATGCGTTGCGCCAGCGGACGACTCCGCTGAGGACGCAGCTGTTCGCCGTCGTCGATGAGCCAGACGCCGCTCGCCTTCCGGGCCGGCAGGACTCCCTGGCGCGCTGCCTTGCGGACGATCTGCTCAGAGAATCCGTACTGGTGCGCGTAGTCGGCAATGCTCACCTCGGCCATGCACACAAGTGTATCGGCGCTAGTCGACTAGTGTGCATCCGCCAGTGCAGAGAACCCGTGCCGTCGGCGGTGTCCGGCGGACCAGCGAGACGCGCACGACGACAAGTGCGCGGCCAGGCGACGGCGCAGTTGTCGTCGGCGCGCGCAGTTGCGGCGGCGCTACGCCTGCGGCGGCTGCCCGTTGCTCGCGGTCGTCCCGCCGTCGACCGGCAGGATCGCCCCGGTGATGAACGACGCCTCATCGCTTGCCAGGAACAGGATCACGGCGGCGACCTCCTCGGGCTGACCCCCGCGGCCCAGGGCGATCCGCTCGGCGAACGCCTGCTTGAGCTCCTCGTTCTCCGCCTGCTGCTGCGTCATGTCCGTCCAGATGAGCCCGGGCGCCACCGCGTTGACGCGCACCCCGTGCTCCCCGTTGTCGAGCGCCGCCGCCCGCGTGAGGTTGCTCACGCCGCCCTTCGCCGCGTTGTAGGGGCTCATGCGCCAGTCGCCGCTCATGCCCGACACGCTCGAGGTGTTCACGATCGACCCCTTCGTCTCGCGCAGGTGGGGGAGCGCTGCGCGCGTGCCGTAGAACACGGCGGACAGGTCGGTCTCGATGACGCGGCGCCACTCCTCCGGCTCGATCTCGGTGATGTCGCCCGAGGTGAACGTCCCCGCGTTGTTCACGAGCACGTCGAGGCGGCCGTAGGTGTCGACGGCGGTGCGCACGGCCTGCTCCATCGTCGCTGGCTGCGCGACATCGCCGGTGATCGTCGTCACGGCACCGTCCGGGAGGCCCGCGGCGGTCTCCGCGATCTTCTCGCCGACCGAGTCCACGGCCACCACGCGGGCACCCTCGCCGACGAACGCGCGCACCGTCGCCGCGCCGATCCCGGAGCCCGCTCCGGTGACGATCGCGACCTTGTTCTCGAATCGGTTGGGCATGGTGGTTCCTCTCATCGGTGCGGGTGCGGTGCCTCCATTGACCCACTGCCGCGGTCGGCGGCACTCAGCCGGGAGGCGCGGCTGCAGCCCGTTGACACCGATCCGAATACGCGGGTCCGGACCGCCGAGCGCCCGAATAGGATCCGGAGCGTGACGACATCGACGCCCCGCGAGCTCGCCGAGGAGCTCGGGTACCGGGACGAGACGCGTCCAGGCGCGGTCGTTCGCCGGTACCTGCGGCAGCGGTACCCGGAGCACCCGAAGCACGAGCGCTGGGTCCTCGACGACGAGCAGGCCGACGACGTGCGTGTCCACGTCCCGCGCGCAGAGCCGCGCGGATGAGAGCGCCAGCGTTGTTCTCGAAGGTCGCGAGGTGGCGCCGTGACGACATCGTCGCGGCCGCGCAGGCCGAACACCGCCTCGGCGAGATCGTGCTCGAGTGCGAGGTCTGGATCGCCTTCGACACCCGGGAGGTGGCGTTCTCGCAGTCCGACGCCAAGGAGACCCACGGGGGCATCTTCACCGCCGATTACGTCCTCGCGAACTGGATGCGGTTCCTCGAGGAGCCAGGCGGGCGGTGGATCATCCCGCACCTCCAGGCGATGGCGCGGGGCGAGGACGTGCGGAGCGCCGTGCTCGCGGACTACGCGTGGCAGCACGGGGGCGAGGTGCCGGAAACGGTGGTCTGGTAGCGGACCAGCCTCAGTAGCTGTCCGCCGTGTCGACGCTCACGCTAGCGCGTCGGCTCGTTGGCATGACGGAGTCTTCCTCGGGGCTGCTAGCGTGCGACGGTGACCGAGCAAGTGCTAATTCAGGAGCTGCGTCAATTCGTCGCTGAGCGCGACTGGGGTCAGTTCCACGCTCCGGACAACCTCGCGAAGAGCATCGCGATCGAGGCCGGAGAGTTGCTCGAGTGCTTCCAGTGGGGCACGGAGGCGGACGTCGAGCACGTCCGCGAAGAACTCGCCGATGTCCTGACCTACGGCCTGCTCCTCGCGGATCGGCTCGGGCTCGACGCCGACGAGATCGTTCGCGCCAAGCTCGAGGTGACGCGGTCGAAGTACCCGGTCGAGACGGCGCGAGGCCGGAGCACGAAGTATGACCGGCTCTGAGGTCGAGCGGCTCCCGTTCAACAAGCGTGCTGTGCAGGCGTGGCAGACCGTCGACGCACGGTTCGTCAATTGGCCCGTCGTTTACGTGTTGGACGACGATGAGCACGTCTACGTCGGCGAGACCAGGAGCGCTGCAGTGCGGATGCGCCAGCATCTGGAGTCACCGGAGCGGGGCACGCTGCGCACGGTCCGTCTCGTGCTTGACGACACGTTCAACAAGTCCGTGTGCCTCGACCTTGAGTCATTCCTGATCAAGCTGTTCGCCGGAGACGGGAAGTACACGGTCCTCAACCGGAACGAGGGCATCGTCGATGCTGACTACTACGACCGGACTGCCTACCGCTCCAAGTTCGACGACGTCTTCGAGAAGCTGCGCGACCAGGAACTCTTCACTCGTAACATCCCGGAGATCGAGAACAGCGAGCTTTTCAAGCTCTCCCCGTTCAAGGCGCTGAATCGGGAGCAGGCTGTCGTGATGGAGGACCTCCTCGAGGGGCTTTTCGCCGATCTCGAGCGGGGTGCGGAGAGCACAGCCGTGGTCCAGGGTGATCCGGGGACGGGGAAGACCATCGTCGCGGTCTACCTGGCGAAGCTCCTCCGCGACATCGGGCGCGGCGGTGGTCTCGACGACGTCGACGGCGATTCGCTTTTCTCGGACTTCTTCACGGAGGGCTACCGAGAGCTCGTCGTCGGGATGAAGCTCGGCTTCGTCGTGCCGCAGCAGGCGCTGAGGGCATCGCTGAAGAACGTGTTCCGGAAGACTCCGGGCTTGGAGCCGTCCATGGTGCTCACTCCTTTCGAGGTGGGCAAGAGCGCGGAGCGCTACGACCTCTTGATCGTGGATGAAGCGCATCGCCTCAATCAGCGGGCGAACCAGGCATCAGGCCCGCAGAACAAAAGCTTTGGCGAGATCAATGAGACCCTCTTCAGCAGGGACGACGATCACTGGACTCAATTGGACTGGATCCGGCATCAGAGCCGGCACCAGATCTTCCTGCTCGACTCGGAACAGAGCGTGCGACCAGCCGACCTCCCGCTGGCCACGCAGGACCAGCTGAAGGAGGAAGCGAGGAAAGACGGTCGGTACTTCAGGCTGTTCACGCAGATGCGGGTCCGCGGGGGCGCTGACTACGTGTCGTATGTCAGGGCGCTGATGCACGGGGAGGCAGTGACGCCTCGTTCCTTCGGCGAGTACGAGTTCCTGATGTTCGACGACCTCGGCGAGATGCATGACGCCATCCGAACTCGCGACGAGGAGGTGGGGCTGGCGCGGCTTGCGGGCGGATACGCCTGGAAGTGGGCGAGCAAGAGGGACCCCAGCGCGTACGACATCGATATCGACGGTCGTCGTCTGCGATGGAACCAGACTCAGAAGGACTGGATCACGTCCAAGGGTGCGGTCGACCAAGTTGGGTCCATTCACACCGTGCAGGGGTACGACCTCAATTACGTCGGAGTCATAATCGGTCCGGACCTCCGGTACGACCCCGTTGCCCAGCGCCTTGAGTTCGACCGATCGAACTACTTCGACCGGAAGGGCATGGAGGACAACCGTCGCCTCGGGATCAAGTACAGCGACGAGAACTTGCTTAACTTCGTGGCAAACATCTACGCGGTGCTTCTCACACGAGGTGTCCTCGGGACGTACGTCTATGTCTGCGACCCCTTGCTGCGCCGCCACCTCGCAGCATCGATAGGAAGCGCTGCGGCCGCCGCAGCCCCTTCTGACTCGTACGGCAGTTCCATGTAACCGCAATCGTTCCGGAATGGAGACGACCGGCTAGCGCTCCCAAATCCCACGAGCGTGGGTGCCGACGACGGGTTTCCACTCCGGCGCGGTGGCTTCGAGTTAACCCAGGGGACCAGCGCCAGGCAACGGTCCGTCGTTCTGTTCGTTTGTAGGAACGGGCCAACCACGAGGGTCCTCGAGGGCGCGAGTTGCGGGTACGCTTCAACCCCGAGTCATCCAACTGGGACTTTGGGGGCGATCACTGAGTAGCACAAGCGCCACGTCTGCGTGAAAGGAAAGCCTCGAAGTTGCCGCCCGTACGGGCTCAGTACTTGTCATAGATCTCCCGCACCTGCTCCGAAACGCCGCGGAACAGGGACGGCCGGATGCGGACGTAGACCTTGAACATCTCGTCCCGGAAGCGTAGGACACCACGCTGTTGGAAGACCGGAGCGTAGAGAATTGAGCCATGAGCCTCACTTGTCAGATGCCCTCGGTATGTTGATGGCCCGGACACCCCCAACGAGCTGGCCATCCTGTAGATATCTGATGTTGGGATGTCGCTGTCTTGCCACTCGGCGAACAGGCGTAGGAGCTGCTCACGCGGGACCGAATCTCGAACCGCCTGTTGGTACTTATCTGAATACTCCTGCGCAAATCTGTTGTGAACGAGAGAGTGAACGGCCGAATCGACGGCGTCGAGGGATACCACTTCGTCCTTCTCGTCGAAGGCGGTCAGGAGTGCGGTCTGGCCAACTACGTGCACGAACCACGGAAACCCTCCGGAGATTTGTACGAGTTTCGACTTGGCCTCGTTAGTGAAGACCAATGGGTGTCCGATCTCATGCAGGTAATTCTCAACTCGGTCGATGATTCCACGCAGTTCAGCCGCGGCCATCGTTCGAACTTCAATAGGCGCGAGCTTGCGAGCGAGGGACTGGTGGTCGGCCAGGAGTTCAGAGTGATTTGCGGCGATACCTACAAGTAGGAACTTCAGGTTCTCCGTCGAGTTAGCCTTGAGGAAAGCGGCTAGGCCGCCGCTGTTCTGCATGCGATCCAGCTCGTCGATTACGAATAAGACTGGCTGCCCATAGTGCCTGGTGAGAAGTTCACATATAGTAGTTAGCTTCTCCTCTAGCGTGAGGTCCAGGTAATTTGCCCGCTGAGCTTCGGTCTCGAACCGTTTAACGCTCTCTACCTCAAAAAACTTGATAGTGAGGCGACGGCGCGAAGTTCTGTCTACCAATCTCCGCGCGGTTTGTGGGTCTCCACTATCCATGTCCACTGCCTCAACCGCATTGACGAGGAGTTGCAGCAGGGCTTCTGTCGAATCTATCTGGTCCGTACAGGTAACGTGAAACGTGAGGAAGTACTGATCCGGGTCGAGTTGCAGGTGACTTAGGTTCATCTGGGCCAGTAGCTCGGGGTCGCCCTGTGCGATGCGCGTCGCCTGCAGGGCAAGGCTCGACTTGCCCAGACCACGCTGGCCGTAAATCAGCGGGACGCTGCCGTCAACGTGTAGCGCTTCGGTCAGTCCCTGAACTTCGCGGGTCCGTCCCGCAAATCGCGAAGGGTCGTCTACCTCAGTGGATGGTTGGAACGCGTTGACCACGTCTCGTCGGCTCATGTACACCCCTCGCTAACCTGATCAAGACACTATCTCAAGTACGAAAGGTACTCGAGCCTTACGGACAGCTGTGATTGTCTTGACATCCTCTGCGTCTTCTGCGCTGATCTGCTCGAAAGGGTCGCCCTGATCGACGGCGCTGTCTTCGGCCTTGATGAGCCGTCGCGCGGACTCGTCAAGGGCCAGACCTCGACTCTCTGACGTAACGCGGAGCTCGACAGCAGCCACAACATCACTCCCCGTCTACCAATGATGGGATCCGGGGCGTCAGTCGCGCTGACAGCTGATTCGTCGCTCACGGCATTCCCATTTTTGTAGCTGCCGTTCCGCTTCGATGCCTGCGGATTCCCCTGCGATCGTCACGACGCTCTCTTCCGAGCTCCAGCGGGCGACCGTTCTGCTCGGTCGTACCGCTGCGGAATGAGCGTGGCTGGATGAACGTCCTGCCGGAGGGGCCTGCCCCGGGGCCGGGCCGGCGGCCCAGTCTGCGCTCGCCGGCTGCGGAGGCGAGGGGACCTACTCCGGAGCTCGGTCGCCTTGCTCCCACGCGAAGAAGGGCCGCCGCGGCAACGCCAACGCGACCCAAGGACAGCAGGGCTCAGTACTGCCCCAACGACAACCCCCGCTGGAAGAACCGCTGCGCGAACCCGAACAGCAGCGCGGTCGGCAGCGACACCAGGAGCGCGGCGGTCAGGATGATCGTGAACCCGGGCCCACCACCTTCGACGGACTGCAGCGCGTTGAGCAGGGGCATCACGGGCCGGGTCGCAGGGCTCTGGGTCAGGATGAGCGCGATGAGGAAGTCGTTCCACACCCATGTGGCCTGCAGGATGAACACGACGACCAGGGCGCTGCGCGACATCGGCAGGTAGATGCGGGTGAAGATCCGCCAGACGCTGGCGCCGTCGACGACCGCGGCCTCGAACACGCTCGGCGCGATGCCGACGAAGAAGTTCCGCATGACGAACGCCGAGAACGGCAGGGCGACGACGGCGTAGATGATGATCAGGCCGGGCGCGGTGTCGAACAGGCCGATGTCGGCGTAGACCGAGAACCAGGGGATGAGCATCATCTGCAGCGGGAACACCGTTCCGCAGAAGATGATGAAGAACCAGAAGAACCCGTGCCGGACCTTGAGCACGATGACCGCGAACGCCACGGCGGCACCCAGGGCGACGGCGATGATCGGCGCGACGATCGCGTACACGGCGGTGATGCCGAGGCCGGATGGCACGTCGGTGTTCTGGAACACCGCGATGACGTTGTCCCACAGGCCGACGGGGGAGCCGGCACTCCACAGGTCGTCGCCGGAGTACGAGGCGGAGCTCTTGCTCGCGTTCGCGAACAGCAGGTAGATCGGCACGAGCCACAGCAGGCCCATGGCGCCGAGGATCACGTAGCGGGGCATGGTCGACCGCATCAGACGGCCCTCCGTTCTGAACGAGCCACCCCGGACCGGTCGGACCGTCCGGAGCCGCTGGCGGCCCCGACCGTCTCACGAGGCGAGGCATCGGACGGACCGCTGGCGGACCTCCCGGCCGAGCCGCCAGACGCGCCGGTCCCGCCGTCGCCACCGCGCGTACGCCGGGAGGCCCGACCCGCGCCCGCCCCGTCGCGCGCCGCCCCGTCACCCGAGGAGTCGCCGATCGCGAGCTGCCGCCGCAGGTAGATGACGCTCGCGGCGACGGTGATGACGCTGAGGAAGATCGCGACGGCGGACCCGAGCCCGTACTGGCTGTTCGAGAACGTGTCGCGGTACATGGTGACGCCGAGGGTCTCGGACACCCGGTTCGGCCCGCCCTGCGTCATGGCCTGCACGATGTCGAACGTCTTGAGGCTGTTGACGATCGACAGGCCGACCACGATGGTCGTCGACGGCCGGAGCAGTGGCCAGATCATGTACCGGAACATGCGCCAGCCGGAGGCGCCGTCGACGCGTGCGGCCTCGAGCGGCTCCTTGGGGATCGACTGCAGGCCGACGGTGAACAGCAGCGCGTTGACGCCGATGCCCTGCCACGACGCGGCGAGGATCATCACCACGGTGTTGAGCGGCGCCACCTGGAGCCAGCGGATGTCGCTGCCGGGCAGGTGCAGGAACGCGAGTGCCTGGGACAGCGCACCGCCGTTCTGCAGCACGAAGTTGAACAGGATGCCGACCGCGACGCCGGACAGCGCGTAGGGGATGAGGAACGGCACGCGGAGCCAGGCGGCGCCCTTGAGGCCGAATGACAGGTAGGCGACGAGGAGCCCGATCCCGACGGGGATGAGCAGCGAGCCGCCGACCCAGATCAGTGTGTTGAGGAGCGCGGTGGTGAACACCGGGTCGGTGAACATCGAGGCGTAGTTGGCGAGCCCGACGAACGACGCGCTGCCGAGGCCCGTGTACGAAGTGAAGCTGAGGTAGACGGTGTAGAGGACGGGGAGGTAGAGGACCAGGACCACCACGGCCGCGCCTGGGCCGAGGAAGGCCCAGGCGGCGGCCTGGTAGTTGGTCGATTTGCGGTCGGCCATCGGTTACTTGTGGCTCTTCCAGTACTGCGCGGCGACCTGCTGGATGCCCGACAGGTACTTCTTCGGGTCACCGGGGTTCGTCATGAACCCCGTGAACTGGTCGAGCGCCTCGGTCAGGATCTGCTGCGGCGTGGCCTCGTAGTAGCGCAGGTACGTCTCGTACTTGCTGGTGTTCGACAGTTCCTTGCTCGCGTCGACGAAGGTCTGCGTCGCCGCGGTGGCCTTCGGGTTGTACGGCAGGTTGTTCTGCTGCTTCGACCAGGCGGTCTGCGCCTTCGCGGTCATCCACCAGGCCGAGTACTTGAGCCCGAGCTGCTTCTGGGAGGACTTCTCGGGCACGCACGCCGGCGCGGTCTCGATGGCGACGGGGGTCTTGGCCTGCGCCGGGTTCACCTTGGGGATCGTGAACACGCCCCAGTCGGTTCCGGGCTTGAGGCCGACCTGGTCGATCGTCGACGCGTACCAGGTGCCGAACGGGATCATGGCGAGCTTGCCGTCCTTCATCTGCGTCTCGGGCGCCGTCTTGGAACCCGGGTCGCTGAAGTACCCCTTCTTCTCCATGTCGAGCCAGGTGTCCATCACCTTGACCACGCGCGGGTCGGTGTACGACGCCTTGCCGGTCGACAGCTCCTTGTACAGGTTCAGGTCCGTGCCGGCGAGGATGATCTGGAACCACACGAACGCCCAGGGGTCGCCACCCGAGCTCCAGAACGGCGAGATGCCGTGCTGCTTGAGCACCGCGGCGTCGGACATCATCTCGGCCCAGGTCGTCGGCGGCGTCAAGTTGTACTTGGCGAACATCGACTTGTCGTAGTACATGACCCAGTCGTCGACGCTGATCGGGGTGCAGTACTGCTTGCCGTCGATCGTGTAGAGGCTCTTGACGCTCGGGGCGATCTGGCCGTTCGCGATCGCCTTCTTCCAGATGCTCGAGGTGTCCGCGACGAGGCCCTGGTCGACGAGCTGCTTGAGCTGGTCGCCGGTGTGCCAGGTGAACAGCCCCGGCGTCTTGTTCGTCCGGAACGACTGCTTGACGAACGCCTGGAACGCCGGCTGGTCCGCGTAGGTCGAGGACTTGAGCGAGACGCCGATGTCCTTCTGCGACACCTTCGAGAACGACTTGAAGTCCCACGACTTGTCGTTGACGAAGCTCAAGGTGCCGGTGGTGGTGTTCGACGAGCTCGACGACGAACACCCGACGAGCACCGCTGATGCCGCCAGGGTCATCGCGATGACCGGTAGCAATCGCTTCATTTTCACGCTGAACTCCCTTGTTCTCGGCTCGGTGCACGCGTCTCGCCGCTCGTGGAACTCAGTGCGAGGAGTGCGGATGCAATCCGTTGGTATCGTTACCAGGCGCTGACAGTAACATGCGCTGCGACGGAGCGGCAAGGGTGTCGATCCCGAACCGGACGGACTGCGCGGGTCGGACAGCGGCGCCGCCGGACGACGGCGTGACCTGATGACAGGCGAGTGGGGACGATGAGCGGAACGCACCAGCAGCACCGGCCGGGAGGCCCGATCCACGTCATGGACGTCGGCGGCAGTCACGTGACCGCCGCGGTCGTGACGGGGACCGGCGCCGCGATCGCTCCCGATGCGGGACCAGCGTCCGGTGTCGCGACGGTCACCGGTGGCGTGCCCGGGGCCGGCTTCGAGCGTGCGGATGTCGCGGGCATCGGAGCCGACGTCCGGTGGGCGGTGCGGGCCTCCCGGACGCGGCCACTCGATGCGGGTGCGCCCCGCGGCGCCCTGCTCGAGGTCCTGGTCGACGCCGCCCGCGAGGTCGCTGCCGAGGGTGCGCCCGCCTGGACGATCGCGATGCCCGGTCCGTTCGATCCCGTTCGTGGTGTCGGCGACTTCCGGGGCATGGGGAAGTTCGAAGCGCTCACGGGTGTCGACCTCCGGGCGGCGCTGGCCGACCGGCTCGGGGTGCCGCCGACGGCCATCGGGTTCTGCAACGACGCGGTGGCGTACGGCATCGGGGAGTGGGCTGCCGGTGCGGGCGAGCGAGCTGCACGGATGGTGTGCCTGACGCTCGGGACGGGCGTGGGGTCGGCGTTCCTCGACCACGGCGTGCACGTCGACCACGGCGACCTGGTGCCTGCTCGCGGTGAGGCGCACACGATCCGGCTCGACGGGCGGCCGCTCGAGGAGACCGTGTCGACCGCAGCGCTCCGGGATGCCTACGCGCGGGCGACGGGTTCCGCCGGTGCGACGGGTTCCGCGGGTGCGACGGATGCAACTGGCGCGACGCAGCACGGCGGGGGAGCGGACGCGCCGAGCGTCCGCGAGATCGCCGACCGCGCGCGGCAGGGCGACATCGTGGCGGCGCGCGTGATCAGCACGACGATGACCGCGCTCGGGCGGGCGCTCGGTCCGTGGGTGCGGCGGTTCGGGGCCTCCCGGGCGGTGATCGGCGGTGCGATGGCGGGCTCGTGGGACCTGCTCGAGGAGCCCCTGGCGACGGCGCTCGCTGATGCCGGTGCGGTGGTCGAGCTCCGGCAGGCGCAGCTCGGGTCGGCCGCGCCGCTCATCGGAGCGGCGGTCTGGGCGGACGGCCGCTGACGTCAGGTTCCGGCGGCGTCCGCCCGGCCGAGGCTCGCGCGGACGGGGGCAGGGGCAGGGGCGAGTGTGCACGACGCGCCGCTCACTCCCGGGCGGAACGGCGTGTTGTGCCCCCTCGGCGGACCGCGGCCCCGCGCGCTACCCCCGCTCCGTGCCCCGCACCGACGCCTTGACGGTCGCGAGGCGCTGCCCGACCCCGCGCCCGTGCGGACGGATCGTGTAGGGCCCGACGGCGGCCGGGACGATGAAGGTCTCGGCGTAGTGGACGACGAACGGCTCGAACGCGCCGGTGGGGCTCTCGACGATGGCCTCAGTGCCCTCGACGAGGTTGAGGACGTTGACCGTGCCACGGGTGTCGTGCGGGACGACGTCGGTGAACCAGTGCCGACGGACCTCGATGAACTCGAGCTCGTGCAGGCCGGTGCGCTCCTCGACCCAGCCGTCGCCGGAGGCCACCTCGGTCACCTGGTCGACCAGGTGGTCGCGGGTCCACGTCGTGTCCCGGTCCCACTGCACGTTCGCCATTGCGTGGTCGAGGTGGATCGGACGCGGGACGCCGTCGAGCCCGACCCGGCCCCAGTCCCACATCTTGAAGGTGAAGATGTACGGCGTCGCCGAGATCTCGAGCACCATCGAGTTCGCCCCGGAGCAGTGCACGGTGCCGGCGGGGATGAGGAAGTGGTCGTGCTTCTTGGCGGGGAACGCGTTGACGAACGCGTCGGCCTCGAACGGGGCGGCACCGGTCTCGGCGGTGCGGAGCGCCTGCTCCATCGCCGCGGGTTCGGCGTCCTCACGGAGCCCGAGGTACACCACGGCGTCGTCGGCGGCGTCGAGCAGGTAGTAGCTCTCGTCCTGCGTGTAGTGCATGCCGAACTTGTCCTGGATGTACCCGGTCAGCGGATGCACCTGGAGTGACAGGTTGCCGCCCTCCATGGTGTCCAGGAAGTCGAAGCGGATCGGGAACTCCGGGCCGAACCGGGCGTGGGTCCGTTCGCCCAGGAGCTCCCGCGGGTGCCGGAGGACCAGGTCGAGCGAGGGGACCTCGACCAGCGTGCCGTCGACGTCGAGCAGGAGGCTGTTCTCCTCGGGCACGCAGTCGAAGCACCAGGCGTAGTTCTCGGCGTCGTCGAGGTCGAACGTCGTCTTCATCCACTGGCCGCCCCAGACGCCGGGGTCGAAGAACGGGACGACCCGGAACGGACGGGTCGTCGCTGCCGCGAGTCCGGCTCGGAACGTGTCGCCGGTGATGAGCTTGGCGGTCGCCATCGTGCTGTTCGCGTCGAGGACGTAGTCGATCCGGTCGAACAGCGCCCGCTTGTGCCGGTCGGCCATCCGCCACTCGACGAAGAACCCGCGTTTGACCTTGCGGAGCTGGTCGTCGTCGCCGTTGTCCGCGCGCCAGTTCGGGGCACCCGCGCGCTGTCGCTGCTGGATCTCCCATCGGGCGAGGTCGGCGAGGACGATCGTGTTGAACGTCGTCGGCACGAGCGTGGCGCCCCAGCCGTAGACCACGACGGGCCGCTCGGACGCGGCGACCCGGTCGGCCACGGCGGCGAGGCGGTCCGTGTTGTACAGGATGTCGAGCGTGCGATGGTCCATGACGCCGAACACCCGGTCGTCGGTGAGGTTCGGGGCGAGGAGCGCGTCGATGTACTCGCGGGAGTGCGCCGCCGCGGCCTCGACGCCGATGAGCTCGGCGTCGGGGAGTACCCGGGCGAGCTCGGCACGGAGCCCGTCGAGGTCGCTGCCGGGGTAGGTGTCGATCGCGATCGGGCGACCGGGAGCCGCGTGTTCCGCCAGTCGCCCCCACGCCTCGGGGCCGGTCCAGGCGTGGTGCCCGGGTCCGACGGCCACCGACGGTGCCGTGTCGTAGGTCGCCCGTGATCCGGTCGGTCGGTCGTCCATCCCCGCTCCCTTCGCGTCCGCGACCGACGCTGGCCGCATGGATGTGTGTTCAGGTTGGTAACGTTATCAGGATCGGCACCGATCGCAAGCCCGGCGGGAGGCCCGGCACCGGCCCGTCGGGAGGCCCACCTCCGGCCGGTCTCGGCGCCGCGTCCGGCGTCTCCTCGGAAGCGCTACCGCTCCTCCCGATGGACCCGAGCCTCCCGGCCGCTGGTTTCGACGTCCCGGTTGTCGTTCGCCAGCAGCACCGTCGGAACTCCCGGGCGGGTGCGGCCCCACCACGTGTCCCGCCGCTGCTCTCGACGGTCCCGGTGTCGTTCGACAGCGGGATCGTCGGCATACACGGATAGTCCTCGAGTGCGGGGCGGCGCAGCCGGGAGGCCCGCCGGCGCTACGCGAAGTCGACGAACTCGACCGGCAGCTCGACGAGCCGCGGCGCGCTGTCGTCCCCACGATCGAGGCGGTCGAACAGCATCCGGGCGGCGACGCGACCCAGCTCGGCGGCGTCGTGCGCGACGACGGACAGCGGCACCGGGGACATGTCCGCGAACTCGAACGAGTCGAACCCGAAGAGCCGGATCGGAGCGGGCTGCTCGCCACGGTCCCGTGCCTGCGCCCGGGACTTCGTGATCGCGCGGATCGCGCCGATGGAGTTGCGGTTGTTGGCGGCGAAGACGGCGGTGGGTGGAGCCTCCAGGCCGAGCAGCTGGTCCATCGCCTGCTCGGCGGAGCTGACGTCCTGCTGCCCGAGCCGGACGAGCTCGTCGACGGGCTCGAGCCCGTGGCGCTCGTGCGCCTGGCGGAAGCCCTCGAACCGTCGGCGGCCGGTCGACACCGACACCTGGTTGCCGAGGAACCCGACGCGGGTGTGCCCCTCGGCGAGCATGCGGTCCGTGGCGACGAACGCGCCGTGGATGTCGTCGAGCAGGATCGCGTCCGCGCTGACGTCGGGGAACGTCCGCGACGCGAGCACCACGGGCACGCCGGCCAGGGCGTCGGGGGCGAACCGTGCGGGTTCCCGACCGGCGGGGACCACGATGAGGCCCTCGACCTGCCGACCGAGGAAGTCCGCGAGCAGCTGCTGCTCGAGGTCCTCGTCCTCGTTCGTGACGCCGATGATGATGCGTCGGCCGGCCTCGCCGACGACCTCCTCGACGCCCTGGAGCATCCCCGCGTAGTACGGGTTCCCGACGTTCGTGATGAGCACGCCGACGAGTCCCGAGCGGCGACCCTGGCGGAGTCGGCGGGCGTTCTCGTTCCGGTGGTAGCCGACCTCGGCGATGGCGCGCTCGACCCGGTCCTGGAGCTCGGGCCGGACGTTCTTGCCCCCGGAGAGCACGCGGGACACCGTCATCGGGCTGACCTCGGCGACACGCGCGATGTCCTTGACCGTCGGCGCACCACGACCGCGCCCCGTCGTGGGCCCGCTCCCGTTCCCCGCGGCTGCCATGCCTCAAGGTATACAGCAGCACCGGCTCCGGCCGGTCACACGTATGAAGCAGCACCGGCTTCGGCCGGTCACACGTGTACAGCAGCACCGGCTCCGGCCGGACACACGATTGCCCCTTGCGGGAGGCCCCCGTCGTCCTGCTAGCGTTGTTGGTAACGATATCAATTCGACGACGAATGGTGCTGCTGATGACCGACGCCCGTGGTGATCGCCCGACTCGACCCCCGCTGATCTCGGCACAGCCGTGGCAGCACACCGATGCGCGCGTCGGACTGATCGACCGCGCCGTCGCCGCGACCGGCACGATCGGCGGCGAACGTGTCCGCGTCCTGCCCGAGCCCATGCGCGCCACACGGGACGACGTCGAGGTCCAGGCGGTGCGCCTCCTGTTCGACACCGAGGAAGCGGCGGCCCGCGCGACCGAGGTCGTGGTCGAACCCGGCACCGCGACCGACACCGGCACCGGCGCCGCCGCCGCGTCGGGCGCGTTCGTCGGGTTCGCGACGGCCCCCGACGCGCTGTCGGTGCGCCTCCTGGTCCGCGTCGTCGACGCGCCGACCGCGGTGACCGTCCGGATCCCGTCCCTCGGCGACGGCGCGGTGTCCGTCGAGCTCACGCCGCAACGCCCGTGGTCCGTGCACGTCGTGCACCACTCGCACTTCGACTTCGGCTACACCGACCCGCAGGCGACGGTCATCGCGAGCCAGCGGTCGTACCTCGACACCGCCATGGACCTCGCCCGCGCGACCGACGACTGGCCCGAGGAGGCCCGGTTCCGCTGGAACGCCGAGGCGCTCTGGGCGTTCACCGACTGGGAGCGGCACCGCCCACAGGCGCAGGTCGACGAGTTCGTGCAGCTCGTCAAGGACGGCCGGATCGGCCTCAGCGCGATGCCGTACAACCTGCACACCGACACGTGCTCCACGGACGAACTGCACGAGCTCCTCCGTGACGCGCGGCGCATCCGCGACCAGTACGGCATCGACTTCACCACCGCGATGCAGACGGACGTCCCGGGACAGGTGGCGGGCCTCCCGGACGCGCTGCAGGAGGTCGGCGTCAAGTACCTGGCCGTCGCGCACAACTGGGCGGGCCGGTCGCAGCCGCACACCTCGGGCGCGCTCAACCTGCCGCGCATGTTCCGCTGGCGCACGCCCGCCGGCAACTCGGTGATCGTGTGGATGACCGACAGCCCGCACGGCCTGGCGTACATGGAGGGGCCGATGATCGGCTTCACGGAGTCGTACGAGTCCGTCGACGCGCTGTTCCCCGCCTACCTGACCGCGCTCGCCACCCGCGGCTACCCGTTCCCGCCCGGGATCTTCGGCGCGCACGGCGAGCAGACCGAGGGCCGCGACGGCTACCCGTGGGAGGTCCTGCACATCCGCACGCAGGGGTTCATGGGCGACAACGGCCCCGCCCGGCTCCAGCTCGCCGAGATCGTCCGCAAGTGGAACGACACGTGGACGTCCCCGACCCTGCGGGTGTCGCGGAACGAGGACTTCTTCGCCGAGGCGGAGGCACGCCACGGCGACGAGCTCCAGACGTTCCAGGGGGACTGGGGCGACTGGTGGGTCGAGGGCGTCGGCTCCGCGGCCGTGCCGCTCGCACTCGCCCGGGAGGCCCAGGCCGCCGTCACCGACGCCGGCGCGTTCTCGCAGGCGGCCGCGTTGATCGGCGCTGCCGCGGTACCGGAGGAAACCGCGCGCCGCACCGAGGCCTACGACGCGATCTCGATGTTCAACGAGCACACGTGGGGCGCCGGGAACTCCTGGACCCACGGGGACGCCGGGTTCGAGTCGGGGGAGCTGCAGTGGCAGTGGAAGGTGGCGCAGGGCATCGGCGCGCACCAGCGGGCCACCGAGTTCCGGGAGCAGGCGATGGCGTACCTCGGGGCCGCCGTGCCGCGCGATCCCGACGCGGTCGTCAGCTTCATCGCCGCGAACGCCACCGGCCGCCGCCGCAGCACGGTCGCGCGCCTGCTCGTCAAGGAGGCCCACATCGGCCTCGACCAGGACATCGAGGTCCGGGACGGCCGCACCGGGGATCCGCTGCCGGTGGTCCTCGAACCGCAGTCGAACACGGCGCACCGGGAGTCCGGGCGCTGGGCGGTCGTGCGGGTCGAGGACGTGCCCGCGTTCGGGTTCGTCCGACTCGACGTCTCCGTTGCGGCAACGTCCGCGCCGAACGACGCTCCCGTTCCCCTCGGGTCCCGGGCCCGCGCCGAGGTGCTCACGCTCGAGAGCGAGTACCTGCGCGTCGTCGTCGACGAGACCACGTCCTCCATCGCGTCGATCGTCGAGCGGCGGACCGGACGCGAGCTCGTGAACGGGTCGTCCGTCGCTGGGTTCAACGCGTACCTCTACGACCAGTACGGCAGCTCCGGCGCCGGGTTCAACCACCTGGCGAACAAGCTGTCCGTCTCCGACCGGCTCGAACTGCTCGTGTCGAGGACGACCGCCCGGCCCGCCGTCGTCCTCGAGCGGACGAGCGACGCGGTCGAGGAACGCCTGGTCTACGAGTTCGTGGCCGACGGCGTGGACTCCGTCGTCGTGACGCTCCGGCTCCGGCACGGCGACGGCGTGCTGCTCATCGAGAACCGCCTGGCCAAGCCGACGACCCTGATCAAGGAGAGCGCGTACTTCGCGTTCCCCTTCGCCGTCGACGACCCGGTCGTCCGGTTCGAGGTCTCCGGCGGGGTCACGGGCGACGGCGTCCCGCACATCCCGGGAGCGCCGCAGCACATGCGCGCGATCCGCAACTGGATCACCCTGAGCGACCCGGAGACCCACGACGACGTCGTCTGGGTGACGAAGGACGCGCCGCTCGTGCAGACCGGGAGCATCGCGGTGCCGTACGCGCCGTTCCCCGCGAGCACGAGTCCCGTCGAACCGGGCACCGTGTTCTCGTGGCTCCACAACAACGTGTGGGACACGAACTTCCCGATCGAGCAGGCGTTCACCGCGACCTTCCGGTACGCCGTCGGGGTCCGCACGGACCGGGACGGAGCCTCGACCGAGGGCCTGGCCGTGGCGGCGACCGGCGAACTCGTGCACCCGTTGACGACCGCGGAGGCCAAGGGACGTCCGGACGCCGCCGCTCGAGCCGATGTGTCCCTGCTCGACCTCGACGACGACCGCGTGCAACTGGTCGCTGTCGTCGCGGGACCGGAGGAGGGCACCTCGATCGTGCGGCTCCAGTCGTTCGCCGACCAGGACGTCGTGCTGACGCTCCGGCCCGGCGCGGCGGTGGCCGAGGCGTGGGCGAGCTCGTTCCTCGGGGACCGGGGGACGGGCCTCCCGGTCGACGGTGGTGCGGTGCGGGTCACGCTCGCGCCGTTCGCGACGACCGCGGTGGGCGTGCGTTGGGGCGGCGGGGTCGCCGCCGACTGAGTGCACACGCGGACGACAAGTGCGCATGCGGGCGCATGCGCACTTGTCGTCCGCGTGCGGGGTCGACGTCGGCTGATTCGACGGGGTCAGTACTTCGGCCGCGCGAACTTGTACTGACCGCTCGTGTCCCAGGGGTCCTCGTAGATCTTCACGTGGTTGGTCGAGGCGTTGCCCGAGCCCACGTTCCCCTCCACCGTGCGGATGTGGCCGTCGCTGTGTGACCGGACGAGGCCGATGTGCCCGACGCCGTAGTACCAGATGATGTCGCCCTGGCGGACGTTGGCGGCCGACACCGGCGTGCAGAGCTTGTAGAAGTCCGACGCCCGAGGGCTGAAGCCGGTGTCGGTGCCACGGAGGCACCAGCTGACGAAGATCGCGCACCAGTCGCCACTCGTCTTGTACTTGGAGGACCAGATCGCGTTCATCTGCGCGAGGCTGTTGCCGGTGTAGCTCTTCGCCTCGGTGATCACGGCGGACGGGGTGGTGGGTGCGGCGGCGCTCGCCATCGATGCAGGTCCTGCGACTGCAGCGATCGCGGCGAGCGAGACACCGCCCGCTCCGATGAGGAGCGAGCGTCGGCTCAGTGAGCCGGAGACGTCGAACTTCGTTGTGGGTGCGTCCATGGCGAGACACTGGCAGCGGCACGAGCAGGCGACAAGTCCTCACTCCAGAGGACAGACCGCGGCGCGTCCGCCCGGCATGTCAGTGTCGCTCGGCCGCGGCCGCGGCCGCTGGGTCCCGGTCGTGTCGGCCCCTGCGTGCTGGTCGTGTCGGTCGTCCCGGTCGTGTCGGTCGTGTCGGTCGTGTCGGTCGTGTCGGTCGCGACCGCTACCGTCGTGCTGCGCGACGAACGAGCGCACCCGGGGGAGGAACCGTGCAACTGACGACCGACGGCCGCGTCGTGCTGAGCCCGAGCGACCTGAGCGTCTGGGCGTCGTGCGAGTGGGCGTTCCTGCGGCGTCTCGACGCCAAGCTGGGGCGCGCCGAACCGGTGGCCGAGGCGGCAGACGCGATGCTCGACCGCACCGCTCGCTTGGGTGACGAGCACGAGCTCCGGTACCTCGCGACGCTCAAGGCCGAGCACGGCGCGGGCCAGGTCGTCGAGTTCGAGCGCCCCGACCCGGACCAGTACCAGCAGGCGGCGCAGGCCGCGGCGGACGCCATGCGCGCCGGCGTCGCGGTCCTGTACCAGGCGACGTTCCACGACCCGGGCTTCATCGGGTTCTCGGACTTCCTCATCCGCAACGACCGCGGCGAGTACGAGGTCTACGACACCAAGCTCGCCCGGCACGCCAAGATCACCGCGCTGCTGCAGCTCGCCGCGTACGCCGAGCAGATCGAGCGGCTCGGCATCCCGGTCGGGGCGCAGGTGCACCTGGTCCTCGGCGACGAGACCGTGAGCAGCCACGACCTCGCCGACATCACACCGGTGTACCGGACGCAGCGCGACGAGCTCCGCCGCGTCATCGACGAGCGCATCGCCGCCTCCGAGCCGCTCGCGTGGGGCGACCCCCGCTACACCTCGTGCGGCCGGTGCGGCATCTGCAGCACGCAGGTCGAGGAGTACCGCGACCTCGTCCTCGTCGCCGGCATGCGCCTCGACCAGCGAGCGCGCCTCATCGCGGCGGGCGTGACGAGCATCGACGCCCTCGCGACCGCCGAGGGCCCGGTGCCCGGTGTCAGCGCGGCGACGCTGGCGACGTTGCGGGCGCAGGCGCGCCTCCAGACCGGGTCGGAACGCGACCGACAGCGGGCCGGTTCCGACGCGCACCCCGCACCACGGTTCGAGGTGGTCGACCCGCAGGCGCTCGCGGCGATCCCGGCGCCGGACGCGGGCGACGTGTTCTTCGACTTCGAGGGCGACCCGCTGTACTCCGAGGACGGCCACACCTGGGGCCTCGACTACCTCTTCGGCCTCGTCGACACGGACGCCCGCTTCACCGCGTTCTGGGCGCACACGATCCGGGAGGAACGACGCGCGCTCGTCGACTTCCTCGCGTTCGTCAAGGAGCGGCGCGCGCAGTACCCGGGCATGCACGTCTACCACTACGCGTCGTACGAGCGGACGCACCTGCTGTCGCTCGCCGCCCGGCACGGTGTGGGCGAGGACGACGTCGACGACCTGCTGCGCGACAACGTCCTGGTCGACCTGTACCCGATCGTGCGGAAGGCCCTGCTCGTCGGCAGCCGGAGCTACTCGATCAAGAAGCTCGAGCCGCTCTACATGGGCGAGGACCTGCGCGACGACGCCGGCGTGACGAACGCCGCGGACAGCATCACCGCGTACGTCGACGCGATCGAGGAGCTCCGGAACGGGGACCCGGTCCTGGGGCAGCACGCGCTCGACCAGGTCGCGGACTACAACGAGTACGACTGCCGATCGACGCTGCGGCTCCGCGACTGGCTGCTCGGCCTGGAGGCCCGGGGTCGCGTCGACGACGGCGGCTCCGCACCCGACACGGCCGGGTCCGACGGCGCATCCGACGAGCTGGAGGTCGCGCTCCCGCCGGCCGTGCGCGAGCCCGACCCGGTGTACCTGGCGCTCATGGACGAGATCGAGGGCGTCGACGCGCTCGACCGCACGGCGGACCAGCAGGCCATCGCGCTCGCCGCGGCCGCCATCGACTACCACCGGCGTGAGGGCAAGACGTTCTGGCAGGAGCACTTCGACCGGCTCCGGAACCCGATCGACGAGTGGGCCGACACCCGCGACGTGTTCATCGTGGAGCAGGCCGAGGTCGTGCAGGACTGGGCGAAGCTGCCCGGCAAGCGGACGTTCTCGCGCGAACTCCGCCTGCTCGGCGCGCTCGCACCCGGCAGCAAGGTCCGCGAGGGCACGAAGCCGCACCTCGTCTACGACGAACCCCTGCCGATCTCGATCACCTCGCCGGGGCCGGGCATGCGTGGCGCCTCGAGCAAGGGCGAGGTCCGCGACATCGGGCCGAACGGCGACCGCATCGAGATCCTGCTCAAGGAGTCGGTCGGGCAGGGGCAGACGGGACACGAGGACCTGCCGGTGGCCCTCACGCCCGCCGCACCGCCGGCCGCGAAGCCGCAGCCCGAGGCGATCGCCGAGTGGGGGCGCGAGGTGCTCGATGCGCTCCCGTCGATGCTGCCCGACCCGGCCCTCGACCTGCTGCGGCGGGTGCCGCCGCGCGGAGGCGTCGTGCCGCTGTCCGTGACCGAGGACGACACCGTCGCGGCCGTCGTCGCGACCCTGCTCGGACTCGACCGGTCGTACCTGGCGATCCAGGGGCCTCCCGGCACCGGCAAGACGTACGTCGGCTCGCACGTCGTCGCACGGCTCGTGCAGGAGCACGGGTGGCGGGTCGGCGTGGTCGGGCAGTCGCACGCGACCTCCGAGAACTTCCTCGACGCCGTCGTCGCCGCGGGTGTTCCCGCCGACCGCGTCGTCAAGGTGCCGCAGCGCGGGGGAGATCCCGACCGACTCGAGGCGGCCGCTTGGACGCCCGTCAAGGACAACGTCGCGCTCGCCGCGTTCCTGACCGGCCCCGCAGCGGGATCGACCGGTCGTCCCGGCGGTGTCGTCGGCGGGACGGCGTGGACCTTCGCCAACGCCAACACCGTCGAACGGCGGTCGCTCGACCTGCTCGTGGTCGACGAGGCGGGGCAGTTCTCGCTCGCGCCCACGATCGCCTCGTCCGTCGCCGCGTCGCGACTCCTGCTGCTCGGCGACCCGCAGCAGCTGCCCCAGGTGTCGCAGGGCTCGCACCCCGAGCCGGTCGACGAGTCCGCCCTCGGCTGGCTGGCCGACGGTGAGCACGTCCTGCCGCCGGAGTTCGGGTACTTCCTGGCGCACACCCGGCGGATGCACCCGGCCCTGACCGCGCCCGTCTCGCGCCTGTCCTACAACGGGTCGCTCACCGCGTCCGAGGCCGTCCTGTCCCGGTCGCTCCAGGGACTCGAGCCGGGCCTCCACGTCGCGCCGGTCGCGCACGTCGGGAACACGACGTCCTCGCCCGAAGAAGCGGAGCGGGTCGTGTCGCTCGCGTCGTCCGTCATCGGGCTGCCGTGGACGGACGGCGGCGTGACCAGGCCACTGACCGACGAGGACGTCATCGTCGTGGCGCCCTACAACGCGCAGGGCGCGCTGATCCGCGCCGCGCTCGACGCCGCCGGGCTGCGCGGGACGCAGGTCGGCACGGTCGACCTGTTCCAGGGCCGGGAGGCCGTGGTCGCCATCGTCTCGCTCGCCGCGTCCTCCGCGGCCGAGATCCCGCGGGGGCTCGACTTCCTGCTCATGCCGAACCGGCTCAACGTCGCGATCTCGCGGGCGAAGTGGGCGGCGTTCGTCGTGTACTCGCCGGGGCTGACGACGGCGCTGCCGACGTCGATCGCGGGGATGGCGTTGCTGTCGCGGTTCATCGAGCTCGTGCGCTCCTGACTCCGCTACTGGCCGACGGTCTCGTCGACGACGTAGACGGCCCGCAAGGGGATCCGCGCGCGCCACGCGGGCTCAAGTCGCTCGTAGTTCGTGAGCACGAGATCGACGAGCTCCTCTCCGTTGATCAAGCGGAGGCCCCGCCGCTGCCGCTCGGTGGACAGCGCGTCGCGAGAGTACGTGCCGAGCGTGACGAAGAGTCCGAGTTCGTCCGCCGCCAGCGTCCCGATCAGCTGGCCGACCTCCGGAGAGCCGATCGTCGCCGTGCGGTGTTTGCACTGGACCTTGATCAATGGCGGTTCGATGCCGAGTGGGTCTCGGTGAGCGATGACGTCGACACCGCCGTCGCCGGAGTACTGCGTGACTCGGGCTTGGTAACCGATCGCGCGCAAGACCGCGGCGGTGAACTCCTCGAACTCTCGGTGATTCAGACTGCGCGTGAGCTGATCGAGGATGAAGTCCTTGGTTTGGCGATGGACGCGATCAGCGCGTGGTTCGTCTGCCACCCCGTCCTCGACGGCGACCACGGCTTCGACAGTAGCCGTGATCTCGTCCTGGTTTCCGTTGGGGGCTTGCAGGGCGGCTGCGAATTCGCGGTTGTGGCGCTTGATGCCGAAGACGGTGAGCACCGAGCCGATCTCGTAGAGAGCGCTCTGCGAGAAGGTGGTTCTGGCGAGCCCGGTCTTCTTCCACTCCACTTTCCGACGGTGCCGGTGGGTGTCGGCATCCGGTACGAAGAAGTACTCGCCCGTCACGATTCCGATGTTGATGGTCGAGTCCGGGCGGAAAGGAGCGACGATGACATCACCGGGCCGTATCTCGTCGCGGAATCGCGCAATGGTGCCGGCCCACACCGGAATGGCTCCCGGCTTCCGGTCGGGGTAGGCGGTGGCCAGAACGGCTTTCAGGTCGTCGCGCGTCGGACCTACGGCGCGAAGATCACCAATCTCGTCCCAAGCGATACTGACGAAACCCTCGTCGATCAACTCGTACGTCAGGCTGTCGTTGTGGATGCCCCACATTCTCGTCACGCGTCGAACTCTAGAGCGTCCGTTGCCGTGGTTGCGGTTCGACGTGCCCTGCTCGATGCCCTCCAGTCTGCCGTCAGCCGCGCGTGACGACGTTCGAGCCCGAGCTGTAGGAAGCCTGCTGCCCGAACGAAGCACCGACGATCGTGACCGACCACGACGAGTCATCGGAGGACGTGGCGTACGACACTCGTGCACCGTTCGGGACGCGGGTGAGGGGTGTCCCGGCCGGAAGCGCGACCAGCTCGTACGTCGTCCCGGCGAGCTCCAGCGTCGAGGGATACGGTCCTCCGCTCGGGAACTCGCTCTCCATCGACGAGGCGAGCGCCTGCGCAACCTCGGTGACCGCAGCGGATTCGCTCGCGGCGGTGGACGGCACCCACGGCACCGTGGGCGAGTTGCCCGTCTCGCTCGCGCTGGTTGCGGGAACAGCGGTGGTCGTGCCTCCTGGCTGCGGCGCAGGTGTCGCGACCGTCGCGGAGCGGGCGGCGGTGGTGGAAGCGGCCATCGGCGCGCTCACCTGCTCGCTCTTGATCTCCTGGATCGTGTTCCGGACCGAGAGCGACGGCAGGTGCACGCCGGAGGGTGCGAGCAGACTCGCGACGAGCGCGTACGCCATCAGTGCGCTACCGACGCCACCGAAGATCGCGCCGGTCCTCCCGAAGATGCGGACCGCCGTGCTGCCGTTGCGTTCGCGACGGACGGCGCGGACGCCCGCCACGATGGCCGAGACGCCGATCGTGGTGACGAGGAAGCCGCGGCCGGCCGGACCGGCCGGTTCGGCGAGACCGATCACGAACGCGCCGGTGCCGAGGAGCATCGCGAGGAGTGCCGTCGTGCGAGAGGGCGAGGAGTTCGTTGGACGCTCCCAGCTCTGAAGCGGGCGGTCGTAGGCGCTCGTTCGTCGACGGGCTGGCTCCGCGGGGGACCAATCTCGAGGGCCGGGTCCGCCGAGGGGCATGCATGTCTCCAGGTGGTGCTGCGGCGTGGCTGAGCGCCGACGGCTGGTCATTCGTCCAGTGATGAGTTTGGCAGGAACGCTCATCCAGCGACCGCCCCAGAACGGGGACCTGGCTTGCGCTACTTTCAGCCCTGAAGAGCCGCTGTCCTGAGTGACCTACAGACCCCTTCCAGCGCGATCCCTCGAGCAAGTCCTTCTCGTTCAACAGCTTCGACGTCAGCGCGACGAACGGTCAGACCGGAACGAAAGTGACCTGCGAGATCAAGGTCGACGGCAAGGTCATCTCGACGAAGACGAGTACCGGCCAGTCCGCCCGGCGAGCTGCAGCGGCTCGAACTGACCGGAGGAACAGCGCCGGGGATGGCTCCTGTGAGCAGTCCCCGGCGTTGTCGCACCTCCCTGCAGCCTCCTCGAGCGGAACCGGTCCTGACCACCACGTCGCTCGGTACCCCGGGCGCTCACGCATGATCCAATGCATCTTGGCTCAAGAGCACTCTGCAGTGGACAGCGCTCATGAGCGCGATGTCGATTCCCTCGCACTCACGATCCGCTCCCACCGATCGAGTTCACGCTCGACCACCCCGGCGGCGTGCTCGGGCTCGTCGTGCTCCCACACGCGGAGGACCTTCCAGCCCTCGCTGCGGAGTGCGGCGTCGTGCGCGGCATCGCGCTGCCGGTTCGCCAGGAGCTTGCGGCGCCACAGCTCCGCGTTCGCCTTCGGCAGGTGGGCGTGCTCGGGGCACCAGTGCCAGAAACAGCCGTCGACGAACACGGCAACCCGGGCGCGTGGGAACACCAGGTCCGGCCGCGCCCGGGTGCGCTGGCTGATGCGACGGTCGACGAAGAACCGGCGGCCGCGGCGGTGGAGGAGTCGCCGCAGCGCCAGCTCGGGCGCGGTGTCCCGTCGGCCCAACCGCGCCATGCGTGCCCGCCGTTCATCGTCCGCCTGCCACGTCTCGGTGACCATGCCGTGACGGTAGCGGGGCGGCGGACGGGTGCCGCGCCTCCTGGCCGGATCGGTGGACGACGGACGATGGCGCAGACGTGTTCGGGACCTGTGAGCACGTCAGGAGTCGTGCGCACATTTTCCGGAACGGTCTGCGCGGGGCCAGCGCCCCCGGCCCCGCCCGCACGAGCACTGCGGAGCAGACGACGGAGCAGGCGCACCCGTACGGCCGCCTGCCCCTCACCCCGCCGTCACGGGTACAGCTTGTTCGTGTCCCCGATCTGGATGGCGCCCTGCGCAGCTGGCCCGGCGCCCGAAGCGGTGACAGCCGACACGGACACCAGGTACGTGATCGTCGAGCCCATGTCGCCCGTCGTGTAGGAGCGCGCGGACGCCGGGAGCACGACGACCGTGGGTGTGGCGTGCGGGAGCGGCTGCACGGTGACCTGGTATCCAAGCACCTTCTGCCCGGCGGTCAGGACCGGTGGTGCCCACGCTGCCGACACCGTGCCCGTGAAGAAGTCCTTGTCATCGCGGGTGAGCACGAGGTTCCGCGGTGGGGTGGCGAGCTCGGGACCGACCCGGACCGTGACCGTCGACGAGAGCCCTTGGCCCAGGTTCCCAGCGACGGTGACCGTGTAGGTCCTGCCTCGGATCAGGTGGTTGAGGACGATCGACGTGTCCCACACGCCGTTCGTGCTGATGCTCTGGGGACCGATGCCGAGCGAGTCGGTGCCATCACGGCTGACCACCCACGGGCCGAGCGCGCCGGCGGGCTGCGTCCACTGGATCAGGGCGCTGCCGAACCTGGCGGTGGCGGAGGCGAGGGGCAGGGGCGTCGCGCTCACACCGGTCGGCGCGGCGCTCGGCGCGGGGGCCGTGTGGATCGAGTCGGACGCCGCCGGGCCGACGCCGGCCTTGGTGATCGCCTGGACGGTGAAGGAGTAGTCGGTGTCGCGGGCCCAGTCCGTGTAGGTGTGGGACAGCGTGGACGCCGACACCGTCAGCGTGGAGGTCGGCCCGGCCGCCACCGTCGACAACCGATAGCCCGTGACGGGCGAGCCGCCGTCGGTCGCCGGAGCCTTCCAGGTCCAGGTGACGGTCTCCTTCGGCACGTTCTGCGATCCGCCGAGTGTCTGCGGAGCGCTCGGCAGCGAGGCGAGAGGTGCGACCGCCGGTTTCGATGGCCCGGCGGACGTCCTGGAGGCGGTGGCCGGCGAGGCGGACGCCGTCACGGCGGCGTGGGTGGCGGCCGCGGACGAGGAGGACGTGGTCGCCGCGGTTGCGGGGACGGCCGCGCCGACTGCGGCGATGCAGAAGGCCGCGGCGAGGGCAGCGAGCGTTGGTTTGCGCACGGGTTCGGGTCCCATCTGTGAGAAGCGCGTGTGGTGAGTGGCGCTCACCGTAGACCTCGTGGAGCGGCCCCTGGAAGGGGGTAGCGCGCTTCGTCATGTCGCGCTCCGTGATCCGTCGGCCACGATCGCCGGCGCTCCCACACCCGTTGCTAGAGTTCCGAGCATCCGCCCGGGGCTTCCACCGACCGGCGTCGAAGCAGACCACCCGGAAGGAACCCGATGGACCTCACGATCAACGGCGCCCGACTCAACGTCGAGGTGCTCGAGCCGACGAACGGCGACCCGGACGCACCGGTCCTCATCGCGCACCACGGCGGCGGGGGGATCGGTTCGCTCGCCGAGCCGAGGGCCACGTTCGGCCCGCTCCACGACCGCTTCCGGGTCATCGTCTTCGACTCGCGCGGGTGCGGCCGCAGCGAGGGCGTCGGCCCCTACACGCACGAGCAGTGGGCGGCAGACGTCGACGGACTGCGGCAGTGGGCGGGTGTCGAGCAGATCGTCGTGGCCGGTGGTTCGTACGGCGGGTTCATCGCCCTCGAGTACGCCGTCCGCTACCCGGAGCACGTCTCGGCGATCATCCTGCGGGACACCTCCGCCGACGGCACCAACCTCGAGCTCGCGTTCGAGAACGCGCGGAACCAGGACCGCGTCGAGATCAACTGGGACCACTTCAACCGCTACTGGGGTGGCCAGACGCGCAGCGACGAGGAACTCAAGTCGCTGTGGGCGGAGCTCATCCCGCTGTACGACTACGAGTACGACGAGGAGAAGTCGACGGCGGCGGTCGAGGCCGGCATCTACCGGCACGAGGCGCACAACGCCTGCTTCGTCGACAACTTCCCGACCTACGACCTCAAGCCGGACTTGCCGGGCATCGCCGTCCCGACCCTCGTGACGGTCGGCCGCGGGGACTGGGTCACGCCGGTCAGCGCCTCCGAGACGATCGCCCGACTGATCCCCGACGCGGAGCTCGTCGTCTTCGAGAAGTCCGGCCACTCGCCCCAGGTCGAGGAGCGCGAGAAGTTCCAGCAGACGCTCCGCGACTTCCTCGCCCGCGCCGTGCCCGTCGCGGCCACCGTCTGATCCGCAGCACGAGGAGATCGGGAACGGCGGCCCGCGCATCGTGTCCGGCTACGAGTCCTACGACTACCTCGACGGTGACCTCCACCTACCGCGAGATCCGCTGACGCCGGAGTTCGACCGCGTTCCGCCGTACGACGGCGGGCACGCGCCGGCGGTCGTCAAGCGCGCCGAGCGGCTCCTGGCGGCGACCATCACGATCAGCCTGCACGACCACCCGGTCCGGTTCCCGGCCGACATGGCGAACACACCCGCCTACAACCGCACGGGCCGCCAGTTCACCGCGTTCGAGGGCCTGCGCGCGTCCGGGCTGACCGTCGTGTTCGACAACATGATGGACGGCACCGCAACCGTCACGGGCAACACGCCCTGGCAGTGGGAGGACGTCGTCACCGACCTCGGGATGCGGCAGGCGGACATCGCCCACCAGTCGGACGTCGTCGTCATCCGCACGCTCGCCGACATCCACGCTGCGCACGCGGCCGGGAGGACCGGGCTCGTCTTCGGTCTGGAGGCCGCCACCCCGATCGGGAACGACCTCGACCGCCTCGACATCCTGTACGGACTCGGGATCCGGCAGATCGGCCTCGCGTACTCCCAGTCGAACGGTCTCGGGGCCGGCCTCTCGGAGCGAACCGACTTCGGCTTGACCGACTTCGGTCGCGCGGCCGTGCGTCGGATGAACCAGCTCGGGCTCGCGATCGACGTGTCGCACTCGTCCGACCAGACCGGCATCGACGCCGCCGACGCGTCCGACGTCCCGATCTTCATCACGCACGCCGGGGCGCGCGCACTCTGGGACATCCCGCGGCTCAAGTCGGATGACGTGCTCCGGGCCGTCGCCGCCGGCGGGGGAGTGATCGGCATGTCCGCCGCCCCGCACACGACGATCTCGCGCGACCACCCGACGCACAGCCTCCTGTCCGTCATGGACCACTTCGAGTACTGCGCCGAACTCGTCGGCATCGACCACGTGGCCTTCGGTCCCGACACGCTCTACGGCGACCATGTCGGCCTGCACACGACGTTCTCGTCCATGCTCGGGGCGGCCGCGGCCACGACGGAGGACCACCCCCGGGTCGAGTACGTCGACGGGCTCGAGAACCCGACGGAGAGCTTCCACAACATCGCGGCGTGGCTCGTCGAGCACGGGTACTCCGACGACGAGATCGGGAAGGTCCTCGGCGGGAACGTGCTCCGGGTGCTCGGGGAGGTCTGGGTCGCCTGAGCGCGCCGGGCTGAGCCCGACGAGCGGCTCAGCGGGTCGTTCCTTCCAACCGCACGCGGTCGCCGCGGAGCCGATCGAACACGGTCTGCACGGGCCTCCCGGTCGGATCGTGGTACGTGACCTCGCGCACGATGAGCGGCGACCCGACCGCGATCCCGAACGCCTTGGCGGTGTGGGCATCGGCGGCCTCGCTCCCGACGATCACGAGCACGTCGCCGCGCTCGACGTGGAAGAAGTCCCGGAGCACCGTGGTCATGTTGACCGGCCCGACGAACATGTCCGGGTCGTCGTCGTAGTGAGCCGAGAAGTAGGCGGTGCGCATGCCGATGACCTCGTCGTCGGTGACGAGCAGGTTCTCGATCATCCGGACGGTCGGCTCCTCGATGCCGAGCCGCTCCCGGACCAGCGGGAAGCTCGGCACGATCCGGTCCTCGATGTTGTCGACGTAGACGTGCTCGCTGTCCGTGTCGATGTCCGTGAGCGGCACGATCACGCCCCGGTGGGTGACCTTGGTGCCGACGCGCGGCCGGCGCTCCAGGAATCCGGTGTCACGCAACTGCGCGAGTGCCGCGCGGACCGAGCCACGACTCGTGTCGAAGAGGCGGATGAGGTCCTCTTCGGCGAGGGGCGCGTCGGGATTGATGTGGCCCTCCCGGATGGAGGCGGTGATCAGATCACGGACGCGACGCGCGGAGATCTGTCGGCCGTGCGCCGACCCGCCCTTAGACCGCGGGTGGTCGGATGGTGAGGTGGTCATACGGGCTCCGGACGTGGGTGCGCGGGCGGCCGCCTCGTCGCGGTCCGATGGGAGGGGCGGATGCGGGTCGGTGCGACGGCTCGCGGGATCGGATTGCGTTCAAGCCCCTGATCAGGGATTTCCCTGAACCCTATCGCGTCCGGGGTCGCGTAATGATCCGGTTACCCATGAGGTCGTCGCCCGTAACGAACGTCCGTGAGCATTACAGCACTCGCGGACGAGGCCGGTTCCGCGGCTCGTGGAACGGCAGCCCGCGAAACGCGGAACAGGGAGACCGCCGTGACCGTGAGCGAGGCCGACACCGTCGACACGACGACCCACGCCGAGGCCGCGCGTCTCGCGGCACTGGACACCGCGCTGACCGCCCGGCCGCGATCGCTCCGCGAACGGACCTGGTGGCTCCGCCCGATCGCTCTGACGGCCGTGAACATCGTCGTGTTCGTGTTCGTCGCGTTCTTCCTCGTCACGCTGATCCCGGGGGACCCGGTCGTCGCGGCGACGGGCGGTCGGCTGTCGGGCAAGGCGCTCGAGGCGGCCCGGGCGAGCTACGGCCTCACGGGGTCGTGGGTCACGCAGCTCGGCACCTACCTCGGGCAGCTGGCACACCTCGATCTCGGGACGAGCATCTCGACCGGCCGCCCTGTCGTCCGTGACTTCGCGACCCGGATCCCGGCGACGCTCGAACTCGTCACCTGGGGGCTGCTGCTCGCGTGCGCGGTGTCGCTCGCGCTCGCGCACTTCATCGTCACGCATCGGACGAACCGGATCGCACGGGTGCTCACCTCGTACGCGCGCTCGGCCGGCGCCTTGCCGGAGTACGTCATCGGCATCGCGTTCCTGTTCGTCTTCTACGCGGAGCTGCACTGGGCGCCGGCGCCGTCCGGTCGCATCGCCCCGTTGCTCATCGCCCCGCCAGCCGTGACGAACTTCCCGATGATCGACGCGCTCATTGCCGGGGACACCGCGGCGTTCCTGTCGTACGCCGGCCACCTGGCCCTCCCGGTCATCGTGATGGTCGTCGCGCATTCGCCGCTCCTGATCAAGATGCTCATCATCAACCTCGACGACGCGATCGACGACCCCGCGACGCGGTTCCGGATCGCCTCGGGTGCGTCGCGCCGGACCGTGCTGGCGAGCGTCTACCGCAGGGCGCTGCCGTCGGCGGTGGCGACGCTCGGCATGATGTTCGGCCTGTTCCTCGGGGGCGCGGTCGTGCTCGAGTCCCTGTTCGGCCTCGGCGGGCTCGGCCAGTACGCGGTCGACGCGGTGAACTCGTCGGACGTGTTCGCGCTGCGCTCGTTCCTGCTCGTCGTCGCGGCGATGTGTCTGACGATCTACCTGGTCACCGACCTCCTCACGATGCTCCTCGACTCGAGGCGGCGCGCCGGCGTCGCCGGGAAGGACGCCTGATGTCCCTCACCACCCCGACGATCACCGGCTCGTCCGACGCGCTCGTCGCCTCGCCCGCCGAGCGGCGCGTCCGGGAGGGCCGACGCGAGACGCGAGTCGGCTTCCTGCTCCGACTGCTCCCGTTCGCCGTGATCGTGCTCCTGGCCGTCATCGGCCCGTACCTGACGAATCACTCGCCGGTCGAGGTCGTCGGCAGCCAGTCCGCGCCGCCGTCCGGCCGCTTCTGGTTCGGCACCGACGCGAACGGCATGGACGTCTACTCGCGGGTGGTGACCGCGTTCCGGCTCGACATCGTCGTCGCCATCTGCATCACGGTCATCTCGACCGCGGTCGCGGTGGCCATCGGACTCGTCTCCGGGATGTACCAGGCGGACCGGACCGTGCTCGGGTTCGTCGGGCGGCTCATCGGCCGGGCCGTCGACCTGGTGCAGTCGATCCCGGTCATGATCGCCGGGCTCGTGATCGTCTCGTTCTTCGGCCGCAACGCCGTCGTCATCACGCTGTCGCTCGCGATCGTGCTCGTCCCGTTCCAGGCGCGGCTCATGCGAACCGAGGTCCTCCGTGCCCGGACGGACGGCTACGTCGACGCGGCTCGGATGTCCGGTGAGTCCGAGTTCCGGCTCCTCGTCCGCCATGTGCTGCCGAACTCCTCCCGACCGACGCTCGAGAACACCTCGACCATCTTCGGGATGGCGATCATCTTCTGCGCCGCGCTCGGGTTCCTCGGCGTCGGGATCCCGGTGCCGACCGCCGAGTGGGGTTCGATGCTCGCCGCCGGCGCTCCCGACGCCGCAGTCGGCCGCTGGTGGACCGTGCTCTTCCCCGCCGCAACACTCGCCCTGTCGGTCTGGTCCGCGTCGGTCCTCGTGGCCGCGTTCGTCGGCCGCCGCCGGACCTGACCAGGCCGCTCAGTCCCTCCCGACCCCGCGCCGTCCCCACGGCTCGCACTGTTCCTCTCATCGTTCCGCCGCACCACCCCGCACCCCCACCCACCCACCCCCGCTCACCAGGAGACCCCTGCATGCGATCCACGAAACGCATCCTCGTCGCAGCGACGCTCGCCGTCGTCGGTGCCCTCGGCCTCACCGCCTGCGGCTCCGGTTCCGGCTCGACCTCGTCCGACTCCCTGACCATCGTGACCCCCGCGCAGGCGCAGAGCTTCTCGTACGAGACGAGCGCCACCGGGTACGAGGCCGCGGAGTTCTTCAAGAACACCGGGGCCTCGCTGCTCCGGAACAAGTACGTCGACGGCAGCGGGAGCGAGGCCCGGCACGAGGACTACAACGCGTTCACCGGCGTCCTCGCCAAGCGCTACGACGAGTCGGCCGACGGCCTGACGTACACGTTCCACCTCGACACGGACGCGAAGAGCACCGCCGGGCACGAGCTCACCGCGGACGACGTGATCTGGACGATGCGGCGCAAGTTCGCCGTGAAGACGAGCATCATCCCGTTCATCAGCGCCCCGTTCATCACCTCGGCGAGCCAGTTCAAGAAGGTCGACGCCTCGACGGTGACCTTGACCGTGGCGAAGAAGAGCTACGGCTACACCGCCCTGTCGTTGCTCGCCAACGTCGGCTACAACGTGTACGACGCCGCGGAGCTCAAGCAACACACGACCTCGTCGGACCCGTGGGCGGTGAAGTGGTCGGGCACCCATCCGAACTTCGGCTTCGGTGCGTACAAGGTGACGACCTTCACTCCCGGTGAACAGACGATCTACGGCGCGAACACCGGGTACGCCGAGGGCGCTCCGGCGGTCAAGCGCATCGTGCAGCGGGTCGTCTCCGATGCCGGACAGCGCGCGAACCTGGTCAGGTCAGGCGACGCGCAGATCGCCACCCAACTCCGGCCCGCGGATCAGGTGGGGCTGCAGAAGGGCAAGCAGGCCCAGGTCTACGACGTCACGTCGAACGCCATGGTCTACATGCCGCTGCTGACGACGTCCGGGCCCTTCAAGGACGTGGCCGTTCGACGTGCCCTCGCGTACGCCGTGCCCTACGACAAGATCAACACGAACGTGTACCACGGCCGTGCCACCGCGATCTCGTCGATCCTGCCCGCGTCCGACCCCGGGTTCGACGGTGACGGCCTCAAGGCGAACACGTACGACGTCGCCAAGGCCAAGGCGATCCTGAAGAGCGCCGGTTACACCGCCCCGGTCGCGTTCACCCTCACGGTCAACAACAGCGTGCCCGACCTCCAGGAGACCGCCACGCAGATCCAGACTGCCGCCAAGGCCGCCGGGTTCGACGTCACGATCAACGCCATCAACTCGTCGGCGTTCCAGTCCGGACTCGCGGCGAAGACGTTCGAGGCATCGCTCGGTCGTGACTACGCCGTGGTGCAGTCACCTCCGTACGTGCTGTCGCTCTTCTACACGCCGGGCTCGGTCATCAACTGGCCCGACTTCGACAGTCCGGCTCTGAACCAGGACATCGCGGCCGGCAACGCCGCGGGCGACCCGACGAGCACCCCCGCGGGCAAGGAGTGGAACGCCGCGCAGAAGGTCCTGCAGGACCAGCAGCCGACGATCTACATCAACAACGTGCAACCGCTGAACGCGTTCGCGAAGAACGTGCAGGGCTACGTGTTCCGCTCCGACAACGTCATCGACTACTCGCAGCTCAGCCTGAGCGCGAAGTAGCCGGACGGACCGCCACCAACACCCACCTCGGATGGAGCGACCATGACCGACACCGTTCTCCGCGTGCGTGACCTCACCGTCTCGTACGGCACCACCACCGCAGTCCGCCATGCCGACCTCGAGGTCCGACGCGGCGAACGAGTCGCGATCGTGGGCGAGTCCGGATCCGGCAAGACGAGCCTCGGCAACGCGATCGCCGGGTTCCTCGAGCCGGGCACCGCGACCGTCACGGCCGCCACCCTCGAACTCGACGGCACCTCGATCGTCCGGACCGGGACCGGCCCGCGGATCCCCGTCCGGACCCCGGGCCTGTCGATGGTGTTCCAGGACGCCATGTCATCGCTCGACCCGGTCTGGACGATCGGCAGCCAGCTCGTGGCCGTGCTCCGCGCCACCGAGAAGGTCACGAAGCGACGCGCCCGTGCCGATGCGATCGACCGGCTCCGCGCCGTCGGCATCACCGACCCCGAGCGCGTCATGCACGCCCGCTCGTACGAACTGTCCGGCGGCATGCGCCAACGGGTGATGATGGCCATCGCGCTGTCGTCGAAGCCCTCGCTGCTCATCGCGGACGAACCGACGAGCGCGCTCGACGCGTCGCTCGCCGTCGGCGCGATGGAGCTCATGGTCGACCTCGCCGAGCAGGAGGGCGCCGCGGTCCTCGTCATCTCGCACGACATCGAACTGTGTCGGCGGTTCACGGACGTGGTCGTCGTCATGTATCGGGGCGAGATCGTCGAACAGATCGCCTCCCGCGACCTGGCGGAGGCCCGGCACCCGTACACGCGGGGCCTCCTCGAGTGCATCCCGACCCTGCAGAGCGCCCGGCTCGACGAGCTCCCGACGCTCGAGTCCGTGCGCGCCCGACTCGAGGGGGAAGCCGCATGACCATCACCGCCGACGAGGTCGCCGTGCCGGCACGACGCACCGGGGTCCGGATCGAGGCGCGGAACGTCCGCCGGGCCTACGGTCGCAAGACCGCCGTGCGCGACGTCTCGTTCGTCCTCGGCGCGGGCGAGCGGGTCGGCATCGTGGGGGAGTCCGGCTCCGGCAAGTCGACGATGGCCAAGATCGTCACCGGGCTCGAGCGGCCCTCCGATGGGACGGTCACCGTCGACGGGCAGGACCTCGCGTCGCTCATGGCGACGCGTGCCGGCCAGCTCGAGTACCGGCGGCGGGTGCAGCTCGTCGCACAGGACACGACGTCGACGTTCGACCCCCGCCACCGCATCCGCGAGTCGCTGCGGGTACCGGCCCAGATCCTCGGTGGCCACGACCGCGCCGGCGCGGACCAGGCGGTCGGCCAGATCACCGCGGAGCTCGGCATCGACCCGTCGTGGGTCGACCGTTACCCGGGCGAGCTGTCCGGCGGCCAGCGGCAGCGGATGTCCATCGCGCGGGCGCTCATCGTCCGCCCCGACCTCCTCGTCTGCGACGAGGCGGTCTCGGCGCTCGACGTGTCCGTGCAGGGCGTCGTCCTCAACCTGCTCAAGCGCTACTCCGAGGACCACGGTGCCGGACTCATGTTCGTGTCCCACGGCCTCCCGGCCACCGCCTTCGTCACCCGCGAACTCGTGGTGATGAACGGGGGCGAGGTCGTCGAGTCCGGCCGCACGCTCGAGGTCCTCGAGCACCCCAAGCACCCCTACACGCAGAAGCTCGTCGACGCCCACCAGGCGGTCGAGGAGGACGCTGCCAGCTGACCGCGTGCTTCCCGGCCCCAACGGACCCGGTCGCACCGACCCCACCCCACCTCATCTCCAACCTCCGCGTCGGGCACCGCCCATCGCGACGACCTGCTGCGCCCGCGCACCGGGTCCACCCTCCACGAAAGGCCCCACACGCATGTTCCACCTCGGTTGGTTCCTCGGCTCCGGATTCGGCATCCAGGCATGGTCGCCCACGAACGGCGACGGCCCCTGGACGGGCACGAACGTCACGGACTGGATGAAGCCCGACATCTACATCGACCTCGCGAAGAACCTCGAGCGCGGCGGCTTCGACTACATCCTCATCGAGGACACGGCCATGGTCGAGGACTCCTACCGCGGCACCGCCGAGACCAGCCTGCGGCGCGGGTTCATGGCCCCGAAGAACGACCCGATGCCGCTCGTGCCGCTCATGACCCGTGCGACCGAGCACATCGGCGTCATCCCGACGTTCTCGACCATCCAGTACCCGCCGTACCTGGCGGCGCGACTCGGCACCACGCTCGACCACCTGACCGAGGGCCGCGTCGGCATGAACGTCGTCACGAGCGTCACCGACCGCGTCGCGCAGAACTACGGGTACGAGCAGCACCTCGACCACGACGAGCGCTACCGGATGGCGATGGAGTGGTCCGACGTCGTCAAGGCGCTGCAGGGGTCGTGGGAGCCGGGCGCCGTCGTCGCCGACCCCGCGGGCGGTGTGTACGCGGACCACACGAAGGTGCACCCGATCGACCACCGTGGCGAGTTCTTCGCGTCCCGCGGCCCGCTCAACACCATCCCCGGCCCGCAGGGCGTCCTGCCGATCTGCTCCGCGGGCGGGTCCGAGATGGGCCGCCAGCTCGCGGCGCTCCACGACGACACGATGATCGCGCTGTCGAAGACCCCCGAGAGCGCCAAGGCGTACCGCGAGGACATGCGCGCCCGCGTCGCCGCGGCCGGGCGGAACCCCGACGACGTCAAGTTCCTGTTCATCGTCACGCCGACCGTTCGGGCCACCGACGCCGAGGCCGAGGAGGCCGCCCGGCAGGCCGCCGAGGAGCTCCGGTCCGACCGGGCCGTCGAGTACAACCTCTGGAACATGTCGTACACGTCCGGCGGCCGTATCGACTTCGGCGCGATCGACCCGGACACCCCCGTCGACCACATCGACCTCAGCAAGCAGAACGGCGAGTACACCTCGATCGAGAAGCTGTTCGAGGGCCAGTCCGGCAAGACGCTGCGCGAGGTCGTCGCCACGTCGCACCAGATCAACGACCTCGGGTTCGTGGGGTCGCCCGAGACGGTCGCCGCGAAGATGGACGAGTTCATGCAGCACGTCGGCGGCGACGGGTTCCTCATCTACCTGCCGACGACGCGGATGAACATGGCCATCATCGCCGACGGCCTCGCCCCCGCCCTCCGCCGACGCGGCCTGGTCCGCGACGAGTACACCGGCGCGACGCTCCGCGAGAACCTCCGGGCGTTCTGATGTCCACCCCGGCACTGTTCGTACCGATCCGGTTCCGCGGCGTCACGTTCCGGAACCGGCTCTGGGTCGCCCCGATGACCATGTTCACCGCGGAGGACCGCGACGGCATGCCGTCGTCGTTCCACCACGTGCATGTGGCCGGGCTGGCGTTGAGCGGTGCCGGGGCCGTGATCGTCGAGAACGCGGCCGTCGCGCCCGGAGGGCGCGTCACCCCGCAGGACATCGGCCTGTGGAACGACGACCAGTGGGACGCTTGGCGCCCCACGACGGCGTTCGCCCGGGAGTACGGGGCCCGCATCGGGATCCAGCTCGGGCACGGCGGACGAAAGGCCTCGACGGCCCGGTCGTGGGAGCCGCAGGCCGGCACCTTGCCCGAGTCGGCCGGTGGCTGGCAGCCCGTCGGTCCGTCCGCGGTGCCGTACGCCGGGTACGCCACCCCGCGTGCGCTCGCCGCCGACGAGATCCCCGGCACGGTCGACGCGTTCGTCGCCGCGGCCCTCCGTGCACGGGATGCCGGGTTCGAGTTCGTCGAGTTCCATGCCGCGCACGGGTTCCTGCTCCACCAGTTCCTCTCGCCGCTGGCGAACACGCGGCGCGACGACTGGGGCGGGTCGCTCGCGAACCGGGCCCGGCTCCTCCTGGCCGTCATCCGCCGTACCCGCGCCGCCGTCGGCGACGCATTCCCCCTGTTCGTGCGCGTCTCGGCGACGGACTGGACCCCTGACGGGTGGGACGAGGACGACACCGCGATCGTCACCCGCTGGGCCGTCGACGCCGGCGCCGACTTCTTCGACGTCTCCACCGGCGGCATGGTGCCCGACGCCACCATCCCCGTGTTCCCCGGCTACCAGGTCGGATTCGCCGAACGGCTCCGCGACGCAACGGGCGTGCCCGTCGGCGCAGTCGGCCTCATCACCACCCCGCAGCAGGCCGAGGAGATCGTCGCAGGCGGGCACGCGGACGTCGCGCTCGTCGGCCGTGAGTTCCTCCGCGACCCCCGCTTCGGCCTCCGTGCCGCGGTCGCGCTCGGCGCCGACATCGACTACCACCCCCTGCCGTACCACCGGGCGAAGCACCGCCTGGAGGCATCGCTCACCTCCGTCTGACCGGTCACCACCGGCGCGACCACCCCTCGGAAGGACACCCATGTTTCACCTCGGCTGGTTCCTCGGCTACGGCTTCGGCGTCTACGGCTGGAACGGCCAGTGGTCGGGCAACGTGCGCAAGGACGTCGCGAACCCGCAGCTGTTCGTCGACGCCGCGACCTCGCTCGAGCGCGCCGGGTTCGACTTCATGATGCTCGAGGACTCGTCCGTCCTGCCGGACGTGTTCGGGTCCTCGTTCGAGCACGCGCTCCGCACCGCGATCGTCCGCCACGACCCCATGCCGCTGGTGCCGCTGCTCGCCGCCGCCACCCAGCATCTCGGGATCATCGCGACCGCCGCGACGCCGTTCTACCCGCCGTTCCTCGCCGCCCGGCTCATGTCGACGCTCGACCACCTGACCCACGGACGCGTGGGCATCAATCTCGTCACCGCCAGCCCGCACGCCGCAGCGCAGAACTACGGGTACGACCAGCACTTCGAGCACGACGAGCGGTACGAGATGGCCGACGAGTGGATCGACGCGGTGACCGCGCTCTGGGACACCTGGGACGCCGACGCGCTCGTCATGGACGAGGAGACCGGGGTGTTCGCCGACCACACGAAAGTCCGGTACGCGGACTTCGCGGGGGAGTACTACCGCACGCGCGGTCCGCTCAACACCGTCGCCGGGCCTCAGGGGCATCCCGTGATCTGCCAAGCGGGCGGGTCCCCGAAGGGCCGCGACCTCGGCGCGCGGAACGCCGACGTGCTCATCGCCAGCGCGCCCGGCATCGACGCCATGCGGTCCTACACCGAGGACATCCGGCGCCGCATGGTGGGGTTCGGTCGGGACCCCGGTGACGCGAAGGTCTTGTTCCTCGTCGAGCCGGTCCTCGCCGACACCGACGAGGAGGCCCATGCCAAGCAGGCGCGCATGCAGCAGGTCACGCAGGAGAGCATCGACGCGCAGCTGGCGAACCTGTCCTACACGTCCGGGTTCGACTTCGCCCGGTTCGAGCTCGACGAGCCCCTTCCCAGGGACCTGAAGGGCAAGAGCAACGGACACCAGAGCGTCATCGAAGCGTTCCTCGCCAAGGCCGACGGCAAGACCCTGCGCGAGGCACTTCCCGCTCAGCGTGACACCACCGGGTCGGTCCAGCTCGTCGGGACCCCCGAAACCGTCGCCGGTCAGATGGCGGACGCGATCGCCGAGACCTGCGCCGACGGGTTCCTCATCGGGCTGCCCGTGACGCGGAAGGACCTCACCGAGGTGTGCGACGGCCTCGCACCCGTGCTCCGCCGGCGGGGGCTCATCCGCGACGGTTACGAGCACGCGACGTTCAAGGAGAACCTGCTCGCGTTCTGACGCTCCCGTGGCCCCGTCGTGTGCGGCGCGTTCTCGTCGGGAAGCCGGCGCCGGGCCTCCCGACCAGGGGTTTCCGTGTCGGATCGGCAGCGTCGGTGGCGCAATCGGAACGTCACGGCGGCGTCACACACGCGTCACGGGCACCAGATGTACTCGATACCGCAAGGAGGACCACCATGATCACCACCGTCGTCGTCGGTAACCCGAAGCCAGCCTCACACACGCTCGAGGCGGCGACCGTCCTCGCCGAGCGCATCACCGGCAGCGCGCCCGACGAGGTCGTCGACGTGATCACGCTCGGGGCAGGCCTCCTCGGCTGGGGCGACCCCGGCGTGCAGGCGGTCGTCGAGACCGTTGCCGGCAGCGACCTCGTCGTCGTGGCGTCGCCGACGTTCAAGGCGACCTACACGGGCGTCCTCAAGCTGTTCCTCGATCAGTTCGCCACCGGGGAGGGCCTCGCCGGGGTCACCGCCGTACCGCTCATGCTCGGCGCCGGCCCCGCGCACCACATGGCACCCGACGTGTTCCTCAAGCCCGTGCTCGTCGAGCTCGGCGCCACCACCCCGACGCAGGGGCTGTACCTGAACGACAAGCACTACGGCGACCCGTCGAGCACGGCCACGTGGCTCGACCGCTGGCGCGACGTCGTCCTCGCCTCTGCAGCGCACTCGGCGTCCCCTGCGCTCGGGACCGTCACCACACCCGCCCCCATCCAGGAAGGCTCCAACGCATGATCGCCCCGTACTCCACCCACGCCCCCGACGTCACTGCCCTCCGCGAGGCCTTCTCCGGGTTCCCCTGCGGTGTCGCGGCGATCTCCGCGGTCGTCGACGACGAACCCACCGTGCTGGTCGCCTCGTCGTTCACCGTCGGTGTCTCCCAGGACCCGCCGCTCGTGATGTTCGCGGTGCAGCACTCGTCCACGACGTGGCCGGTGCTCGCCGGGGCGTCGACGCTCGGCGTGTCGATCCTCGGTGAGCGGCACGAGACGACGACGCGTCAGCTCGCTGCGAAGGACAAGTCGGTCCGGTTCGCCGGCGTCGACACCATGGTCTCCGACTCCGGCTCGGTGTTCCTCGAGGGCGCTCCCATCTGGCTCGAGTGCAGCGTCGAGCACACCTATCCGGCAGGCGACCACGACATCATCGTGCTCCGCGTCCTGGGGTTGATGAGCGACTTCGAGCACAGCCCGCTCGTGTGGCACCGATCGGCGTTCGCCAAGCTCGCCTGAGGCTCGGTGCAGGCAGGGACACGACCCATGGAGACCGGGCCGACGGCCGCCTCATCCCCAGATCGAGGCGATGGCGCTGACGAGGAACGGAAGCCGGGCCGCCGTGCTCCTCAGTGCGGACGACTACGACGCGCTGCTGGAGACCGTCGACATCCTGAGCCGACCCGACCTGGTCGCGTCACTCCGTGGCGCACTGCAGGAACTCGAGGAGGGTGCGGTGTCGTCGGTCGACGAGGTGCGGACGGCGATGCTCTCGCGAGCTCGGCTCGCGGAGGTGACGCAGCCGTATCAGCTCGTCTTCACGAGGACCGCGCGCCGGGCGCTCGCCGAACGTCTCCCCGCAGGTGTCGCCGCCGCAGCCTGGCGATTCATCGTCGGACCCCTGGCGGCGAACCCGAAGCGAGTCGGGAAGCCCTTGCGACCGCCCTTGGCCCCGCTCTTCTCGGCGCGACGCGGGGAGTACCGGGTGCTGTACCGGATCGACGACGACCGGGTCGCCATCGAGGCCGTCGACGTCGACCACCGGCGGGACGTCGACGACCGCTGAGCCGGTCGTCGCCAGCCGTTCAGTCCAGGACGGCCCGGGTACCTCACGGGTACAGCTTGTTCGAGTCCCCGATCTGGATCGACCCCTGCGCCGCGGGCCCCACGCCGGAACTGGTGATCGCGGACACGGACACCAGGTAGGTGAACGTGGAGTCGAGCTCGCCCGAGGTGTAGGAGCGCGCGCTCGGCGCGAGCACGACGACGGTCGGCGCGGCACCGGTGGCCAGCTGCTGCACGGTGACCTGGTACCCGAGCACCTTCTTGCCGGCCGAGACCTGCGGTGCCGCCCACGCGGCGGACACCGTGCCGACCCGCGCGTTCTCGTCGTTCCGCGTGACCACGAGGGCACGCGGCGGCGTGACCTGATCCGACCCGACGCGCACGGTGGTCGAGGCGGATCGCCCCTGGCCGAGGTCGCCCGTCACGGTGACGGTGTAGGTCCTGCCGCGGACGAGGTGGTTGAGCACGAGTGCGGTGTCGTTCGCCGAGGTCGTGCTGATGCTCTGCGGGCCGATGCCGAGTGAGTCCGTCCCGTTGCGGCTGACGACCCACGCGCCCTGGGCGCCCTCGGGCTTCGTCCAGTGGATGAGGGCACTGCCGAACGTGGCGCGGGCCGAGGCGAGGGGGAGCGGTGTCGCCGTGAGGGCGGTCGGAGCCGGGGCCTTCGCGGTGGCGGTGCGCGCGGGCGCCGCGGCGCTCGGCTTCGCCGTGGCGGCAGTACTCGACTTCGCCGCCGCGGCAGCGCTCGGCGTGGCGGTCGCGGTCGCGGACCACGGCGTGGCGGACGGCGACGCAGACGAGGGCGTGGTCGCGGACGGTGTCCGCCCGGCGGCCGGCGCGCTGCTGCGGGCTGCGGCGGACGCCGCCGTCGTCGCGTGGTCGGATGCGGTCGCCGCGGCGGCGGGACTGGTGATGCCGACTGCGGCGATGCAGACGGCAGCGGCGATGACGGTGATGGTCGTTGTGCGCACGGGTTCGGGTCCCCTCGGGTGTCGCGCTTCGGGTGGAGCTCGATCACCGTATCCGGTTTCGGCGGGCCCCCGGAAGGGGGTGCCCGCCCTGCGTGTCACCCCGCGTGTCGGGCCGCGTGTCGGGTCCGGGCTGGCCCACGCGTCGGGGCCGCGTTCCGACCCGCGTGCCGGCGCCGCGCGTCAGCCCCGCCCGCCGGCGACGAGGACGGTGACGTCGCCGCGCGCCCGGAACAGCGCCAGCTGCTCCTCGGTCGCCCCCGCGTCGGTGATCAGGGTCCACGGCTGTTCGATCGGTGCCCACGCGTCGAACGGGGCGCGACCGAGCTTCGAGCTGTCGGCGAGCACGTAGACGTGGTCGGCGTGGTCCATCATGAGTTCCTTGAGCCGGGTCTGCACCGGGCTGGCCTCGCAGATCCCGAGCCGGGCGTCGAGGCTGTCGGCGCCGAGGAACGCGCGGTCCGCCGTCAACCGGGTGAGGGCGAGTTCGGCGAGGGGTCCGACGAACCCCTGGCTGATGTTCCGGAGGTCGCCGCCGAGGCCGATGACGTGGACGTGCTCGTCGTCGGAGAGTTCGGCCAGGGTCGTCATGCCGTTGGTGATGACGGTGAGGCCGGAGCGCCCGCGCAGGCGTCGGGCGAGGCTGCCCGTCGTGGTGCCGGCGTCGAGGATGAGCGTCTCGCCCTCCTGCACGAACGTCGACGCGAGGCGGGCGATCTGTTCCTTCTGCGCGACCGCCATGGTGGCCCGCTGACCGAGCGAGGGCTCCTGGCCGGCCGTGCTCGTGGCGATGGCGCCGCCGTAGGTGCGGGCGAGCTCGCCGTCCGCGGTGAGCTGTGCGAGGTCGCGTCGGATCGTCGACGGGGTGACGTCGAAGGTCTCGGCGAGCTGTTCGACGTCCACCAGTCCGGCGCGCGAGGTGAGCTGCTTGATCTGCTCGCGGCGCTGGGCGGCACCGGTCTTGCCCCTGCCTCTGGGCATCTCCGCGGCCCTCCCGTCCTCCGGTCCGCCGAGTCCGCCTCGGAGAACGGCACACGGAGCATACCGGGCGGCCGGATCCGGGGCGGCTTGGAGGCGCGGCGCGGCTTCGCCGCGGCAGGTCAGCCGGTCCGTTGGTCCGTCGAGCGGCGGTCCGGCCCTCCTGGAGTTGCGCTGAGCGAAACGCGCAGTACGCTTGCTTCTTGCGCACAACGCGCAACCAAGGAGCCGGCCCGGATGCCGAGCCCCCTCGCCCCCCTCGAGAGGTAGTCCATGAGCGGCACAACGAAGTCGTCGTCCAACCACGTGTTCCTCGTCTGGCTCACGGTGTTCCTCGGGTGGGCGGTGACCACCCTCGACCTGCAGATCGTCAGCTTCGTGCAGGGGCCGATGGCGAAGTCGTTGCACACGAGCACGGGCACCGTCGGCGACGCGTTCTTCCTGTACGCGGTGGGTCTGGGCCTCGGTGCCCTCGTCCTCGGGTACTTCAGCGACCGGCTGTTCGGCCGGAAGCGCGCGTTCATGTACGGCATCATCGGCACCGTCCTCATGACCGGTCTCACCGGTCTCGTGCAGGACGCGCCCCAGCTCATGGTGGTCCGCTTCCTCGCCGGGTTCTTCTCCGGCGGTGAGTGGGCGATGGGCCTCGCGATGCTGTCCGAGTTCGCGCCGGTCAAGCGGCGGTCGCTCATGCTCGCCGGCACCCAGGCCGGCGTCGGCGTGGGCTACGGCCTCGCCAACGTGTTCGCGCAGACCTTCGGCGCCCCGACGGCCGCCGGGTGGCGCGTCGCCTACCTGGCGTCCTTCGCGTTCGCGGCCATCGCGTACCTCGTGCGCCTCGGCCTGCGCGAGTCGCCGCAGTGGGCGAGGATCAAGGAGGCCCAGGAGGCCGCGCCCGGCGAGTTCAAGCAGGGCCTGCGTGCGCTGTTCGCCAAGAAGCAACTCGGCTACACGCTGATCGCGCTCATCATCGCCTTCCTCATCGGTGCTCCCCAGGGCGGCTGGGACTTCAACTACCCGGCCTGGTACGCCCACGGCGGCATCACCGGACACCCGATCCCCGCGGTGTCGGGCACCACGATCACGTACGCCTACGAGATCGCCCTGGTCGTGTCCACGGTGTTCGGCGGCTGGTTCATGGACAAGGTGTCCGCCAAGTGGACGCTGCCGCTCGTCTGGATCGCGGTGCCGTTCACCCTGCTCATCTGGCTCGCGCCGTTCTCGCAGGGCGTGGTGCCCGTCTCGCTGTACCTGTTCATCGCGGGCTTCTTCCGTCAGCTCGGCTGGAGCGTCACGGCGGCGTACTTCGTCCTCCTGTTCCCGACGCGGATCCGTGGTGTCGGGATGGGACTGGCGGTCGTCGCGGAGTGGTCGCTCGGCTACGGGACCTCGGCCTTCTGGGGCACGAACCTCGTCACGAGCGGCAACTGGAACACGTTCTGGCTCCTGCAGGTGATCCTGCTCGCCCTCATCCCGATCCCGATGGTGATCGCCGGTGTCGAGACCCGCGGGCGCAAGCTCGACTTCCAGGAGGACGTGCTCGAGCCCGGAGCCACGGCGGCCGTCGCGGCGCCCGGTCTCCTCGGGAAGGGGGAACCCCGTGCGCGCGCCTGAGCCCCGCGAGATCGGCCGCGTCGGGGACATCGGTCCCGCCGACGTCCTCGACGCCCTCGGGGCCGCCGGACAGGGCCGCGTCTACGACCTCGACGCGGGCCGGTTCGTGGGCATGCCGCAGTGGGACGGACACCCGACCTTCACCCTCACCCCGTACCGCACGCCGCAGGGCATCAAGCGGGCGCAGGACATCCCCCTGTTCGGCGAGCAGCAGAACGCCGCAGGCGTGAGCATGCTGACCGAGCTCATGATCACCGGCATGCACACGGGCACGCACCTCGACGCCCTCTGCCACATCACGGACGCCGACGACACGTGGTTCGGTGGCTTCCACGCGGCGGAGCACAGCAGCGACTTCGGTCCCACCCGGGCCGACGCCGCGAGCATCCCGCCGATCGTGCTGCGCGGTGTCCTGCTCGACGCCGCGGGGTACTTCGACGTCCCGCTGCTCGAACAGGGCCGCGGGCTGTCCCGGGCGGACCTCGAAGCGGTCGCCGCGGCCCAGGGGACGACGATCCCGCCGCGGTCCTGCGTGCTCGTCCGCACCGGCCTCATGTCGGTGTGGCCGGATCCCGCCCGCTACGGGGCCGCCGACGGCGCGGGCCCCGACCTCGAGGCCGCGCGCTGGCTCATCGACGACCTCGGCTGCGTCGTGCTCGGCTCGGACACCTCGACGGTCGAGCAGGTCCCGTCCGCCGACCCGCAGAACCCGCACCCCGTGCACGAGTTCGCTCTGCGGCAGCGCGGCGTCCACCTGCTCGAGAACGCGTTCCTCGAGGACCTCGCGCGTGATGGCGTGGACGAGTTCAAGCTCATCTGCCTGCCGCTCAAGATCGCGGGCGCGACCGGCTCGATGGTCCGTCCCATCGCGATCGCGTAGACGGGATCCGAGCAGTGCAGCACACAGACCGAGGAGGAGACGCAATGGAACGGTGGCTCATCCTCGCCGACGACGTCACCGGCGCGCTCGACAGCGCCGTGGGCTTCGCCGGGACCGGCCTCGTCGAGTACGGGGTGACGCTGCCGGTCCACGTCGACGTCGCGTCCGTCTCGACCGGGTCCCGCGCCAAGCCGACGCACGACTGGGAGACCGACGACCGGTTCGACCGCGACGCCGTCGACCGCCTGTTCGTCAAGATCGACTCCACGCTCCGTGGCTGGCCGGGCGAGCACGTCCGCACCGCCCTCGCGTGGTGGGGCCCGTCCGCGACGGCCGTCATCTGCCCGGCTGCCCCGGCACTCGGCCGCACCGTCACCGACGGCCGCGTGCTCGTCCACGGGACCCCCGCCGCGCAGACGGCCGCCGGAGCCGATCCGGTCGCCCCGACCCGCGAGGACCGCCTGCCGGTGCTGTTCGACGCGCCCCTGGTGGACCTCGCGGACCTCCCAGGCGCGATCGGGCACCACCCCGCCGTCGTCGTGGACGCCGCGACCCAGGCGGACCTCGACGCGCTCGCCGCCGTCATCGAGGCCGCCGGGCCCCGTGCCGTCCCCGTCGGCGCGTCGGGCCTCGCGGCGGCACTCGGCGCACGGCGCTCGCCACGGCAGGCGCCGGGCCCGCGGGCTGCACGCGTGGTCGTGGTCGTCACCTCGGTGCACCCCGTGTCCCGCGCGCAGATCGACGCCCTGGAGGTCCGGGTGCCGATCGTCTCGCCGCCCGCCCTCGACATCGGGACGGTCACGCACGAGCAGGCCGTCGTGATCGCGCGGGCCACCGCCGACCGTGCCGCCGAGCACGTCCACCGGGATGCCGACACCGCCGTGGTCGTCATCGGCGGCGACGGCACCGACGCCCTGCTCAGCGCGCTCGGCGCCGAGGGTGTCGAGGTCCTCGGGTCCGTGCTGCCGGGCGTGCCCTGGGGTCGGATCCGCGGTGGTCGCGCCGACGGCACCACGATCGTGACCAAGTCCGGCGGCTTCGGCGACGCCGACACCCTGAACGCCATCATCCGCACCCTCACGAAGGACGAACCATGACCAACCCCACGCTCGCGCTCACCCTCGGCGACGTCGCCGGCATCGGTCCGGAGATCACCGCCAAGGCGCTGCTCGCACACCCCGAACTCCGGGAGATCGCGCGTCCGGTCGTGATCGGCGATGCCGACGCGATGCGCCGCGGGATGCGCGCCACCGGGTTCGACACGGACGCCCTCGTCGTCATCGAGGACCCGCGCGAGGCCCGGAACGACCCGGACACCGTCGAACTCGTGCAGAGCGGACCGTCCCTGGCCGACGTCCCGATCGGCGAGCTCAGCGCGGCCGCCGGCGACGGCGCCTACCGCTTCGTCGTCGAGGCCTGCTCCCTCGTCAGGGCCGGCCGCGCCGACGCGATCGTCACCGCGCCGCTCAACAAGGCGGCCATGCACGCGGGCGGCCACGACTTCGCCGGCCACACCGAGCTGCTCGCCCACGAGTTCGGCGTCAAGGACTACAGCCTCGTGCTCTCGGCCGGGGACCTCTACGTGTTCCACCTCACCACGCACGTGTCGCTCCGCCGTGCGATCGAGGACGTCACCGTCGAGCGGACGACCCAGGTGCTGAACCTCGCACACGGGCTCGCACGGGCCCTCGGGCGTCCGGAGGAGCGGATCGCCGTCGCCGGCCTCAACCCGCACGCGGGCGAGAACCGGCTGTTCGGCGACGAGGACGCCGACGTCCTCACCCCGGCGATCGAGGCCGCCCGCGAGCGGGGCATCCCCGTCGACGGACCGATCCCCGCCGACGCGCTGTTCCCCGCGGCGATGCGCCGGGGCCGCTGGAACCTGCTCGTCGCGTGCTACCACGACCAGGGCCACGCCCCCTTCAAGTCGGTCTACGGTGACGACGGGGTCAACATCACGGTCGGGCTGCCCGCGGTGCGCGTCTCCGTGGACCACGGCACGGCGTTCGACATCGCCGGGACCGGCCAGGCGAACGAGGCGAGCATGCTGCTCTCCTGCGTTCGGGCGGCCGAGCTCGCCCCGGGCTGGGGCGCGGTGGTCGACGCGCTCAGCTGATCCGGGGGAACGGCCGGGAGGCACGGTGCGGGTCGGACCCGCACCGCGCCTCCCGGCCGTCCCGGCTCGCTCGTCGCGCCGCATCACGCTTCCTCGAGCACGACCTCCGCGCGCTCCGGGCTGCCCTCGGCGAGCCCGCGGTCGATCGAACCGCGGAGCCCGGACCACATGACGATCCCGGCGACGAGGACGAGACCCTCGCTGACGGTGAGCGCCCAGATGATGCCCCCGAGGCCGAACCAGAGGTTCGCCAGGATCACGATCGGGATGAACAGCACCCCCTGGGTGACCGACATGATCGTCGCAGGCAGGGCGCGGCCGGTCGCCTGGAACAGCGACGTGATGAGGCCGGTGAACCCGTTGCAGATCATCGACACGAGCTGCGCGGTGATGATCGTGGCGCCGACGGCGAGCAGCGCGTGGTCCGCGACGAACAGTGAGAACACCTGGTCACGGAAGGCGAAGACGACCCCGGAGAACACGAAGGCGATGCCGCCGACGGTGATCGCCGAGCCGCGGAGCGCCGTAGCGAGCCGTGCCCGGTCGCCCTTGCCGAACGTGTAGGCGAGCAGCGGCAGGACCCCGAGCGTGACACCCATGATGAGGAACTCCGGCACCTGCGCGATCCGCACGGCGACTCCCATCGCGGCGAGGGGGCCATCGCCGTAGCCCGCTGCCAGGTTGTTGAGCACGAGCGACGTCACGATGAGGAACGCCGACTGCAGCAGCTCGCCGATGCCGACCCCGAACACGGGCCGCATGACCGCGGGGGAGAGCGTGAACCATCGCGGCGCGAGGCTGACGTGCTCGCTGTGCCGGGTCAGCCACGTGACGAAGTACACGACGGTCACGAGGTTCGACAGCCCGACCGACAGTGCCGCGCCGGCGACACCCCAGCGCAGCACGAGGATGAACAGCACGTCGAACACCAGGTTGCCGACCGTGGACGCGATGAGGCCGATCATCACCTGCCGTGCGGCGCCCTCGGCGCGCACGAGTTGCTCGAGGCAGAACGCCGCGGCGAGCACCGGGACGAAGGCGAGCATGACCGCGACGAACGCGCTCGTCGCGGGGACGGCCACACCGTGCGCGCCGAGGGCGAGCACCAGGGGGTGCAGGACCACGAGGCCGACGCCGCCGAGCACCGCGCCGACGATCACCGCACCCCACACGGAGAACGCGGCGACGTGCTTGATCTCGCCCGCCTCCGCGGGGTCCTGTTCCGACGCGCCGAGCAGCCGCGAGATGAGGGCACTGCCACCGGTCCCGAACACACCGCCGACGGCCATGACGAGCCCGAGGATCGGCGAGCCGAACGTGACGGCGGCGAGCAGCGTCGCGTCGTGCAGCGAACCGATGAACCCGGCGTTGAGGACGTTGTAGACGGCTCCGACGATGAGCGCGGCGGCCATCGGGATGCAGAGGTGGACGAGCGCCCGCACGATGGGCGCGGCGGACAGGTACCAACGGTTGGTGCCGATGGCGGGGGTGGCGACGGACACGTCGACGGCGGTGGGGGCTGAGGTGCTCATGGTGACTCCTCGAGGGCAGGGTGGAGCCCGGTTCCGGGCATGACGGATGGCGCGCCGACGGACGCCGGCACGGCGGTGGTGGGGGTGCGACCCGCGGACGGGCGCGCGGGCGACTGGCTACTGCTCCCGCGTCGGACGCGGGAGTGCGGAGGTCACCTTGGTGAGCAGGGCGTGGAGGGTGTGACGCTCCTCCTCGCTCAGGGGCGCGAGGATGGTCTCCTCGGCGTCCCGCATCGCGTCGTCGAACCCGGCGATGAGCTCGGCGCCGGCCTCGGTGGCGTACACGCGTTTGCTCCGTTCGTTCCCGGGTTCCGTGCGGCGCTCGATGAGTCCGCGTCGTTCGAGCCCCTGCAGGAGACTCGAGACGCTGGCCGGGGTCGTCCGTGTCATCGCGGCGATGTCACGCTGGATCGCACCGGGGTTCTGCACGAGGAACCCGAGTGCGAAGCCCTGCTGGTGGCTCAGCTCGCGCTGCCGGATCCAGTCCAGTCCGGCCTGCTGCTGCGCCCAGCCGACCCACCGGAGCAGGTCCATGTTGGTCGTGAGTTCGGGCTCCTGTTCGCTCATGGTCAGAACTCTGACAGTTCGACATCTAACTGTCAAGGATCAAACCGACCGATCCTGTTCGGGGCGCGACGGCCGGGAGGCGCGTGACGGCCGGGGCGCGCGACGGCCGGGAGCGCACGACGGCCGGGAGCGCACGACGGCCGGGAGGCGCACACGGCGCCTCCCGGCCGGGAGTGGTCCTGCGGTGGTGGTCCGGGGTCAGTACCCGAGCGGCTGGGCACCCGTCTTCCGCGCCTTGACCGCGGCGAAGTAGGCGCTCGACGGCCGGAGGTACATGAGGATCGTCGCGACGATGGCGGCGACCTCACCGACCGCGTTGATGCCGTGTCCCCCGAGGATGGTGAAGACCGACAGGATCGTCAGGATGAGGAGCACGATGCGTGCCCAGTTCGCCCCGCGACGCATGAACACGTCGAACAGGGCGAACGCGATGATGGAGAGCACGCCGATGACGATCGCGATCACGAGTCCGGCGACGAGCGCGGCGTGCACCGTCGACTCCGAGAGGTTGCTCGACGTCGACGCGACCCGTCGCTTTGCTTCGTCCTCCGCCGTGCCGAAGGTCGAGATCGAGACGATGAGGCTGACGATCTGGGCGAGCACGGCGAGCATGAACAGCCAGAACGCGGCGTTCACCAGCGTCGGCGGGGTGGCACGGGCCTGGCGCTCGGAGGCGTAGGTCATCGGGACTCCTTCGTCGGAAGCATGAGCGTGGTTCGACTGTGAGTCTGCCCGTTCAGCGGCCGCCGCGTCCGCTGGCATGTGTGCCCCGCTCAGGTCGAGGGCTTGAGCGGGTCGTGCCCGATGGACATGAGCCGGTGCCGCCACTCCGCGTCGCCGGCCGTCGGCTCGCGGTCGTCGCCGCGCTCGGCCTGCACCTCGGCGACCACGGTCTCCATGACGGTGACGTCGTCGTCGGTCAGGTCCGTCCTGCGCTTGCCGAGGATCTCGAGCACGGCGCGCGAGCGCTCGTCACCGGCCTGGTCGGCGAAGGCCTCGCTGTCCGGCTGCGACGCATCGGTCTCGAGCCACTCGCGGAGTTCGCGCGAGGTCATGTTGACGGCCGCGTGGAAGTCGTCCCAGGGGGCGTCGTCGATGTCGGTGTGGGCCATGGAACCTCCTGCGTGGGTGGGAGAGCGGACCGGTCGGACCGCGGACGAGGACCGGTCCGACGCTAGACGTCGGGTGCCGTGCCCCTTCAGCTGCGGGTCAGGGACGCGGGAAGCGGGCCTGTCGCCGTCGGGAGCGCCATGCTGGGGGTGATCGTCCGCCGTTCGTCGACGTCCCTCGTGCAGGGACCACGACCATCCCAGGAGGCCAACGCCATGTCCGAACCCACCACCCCGGGCCTCACCGCACGCGACGACGGCGAGCTCATCGCCATCGACGGCACCGACCCGGACTGGTGGCGCCAGGCCGTCGTCTACCAGGTGTACCCGCGGAGCTTCGCCGACAGCAACGGGGACGGTCTCGGCGACATCGCCGGTGTCACGAGTCGCGTGCCGTACCTGCAGCGGCTCGGCGTCGACGCCATCTGGCTCAGCCCGTTCTACCCGTCCGCCCTCGCCGACGGTGGGTACGACGTCGCGGACTACCGGAACGTCGACCCGCGGCTCGGCACGCTCGACGACTTCGACGCCATGGTCGCCGCCGCGCACGACGCCGGCATCAAGGTGATCGTCGACATCGTGCCGAACCACAGCTCGAACGACCACGCGTGGTTCCGGGAGGCGCTCGCCGCCGAGCCCGGTTCCGCCGCCCGCGAGCGCTACGTGTTCCGCGACGGGCTCGGCGACGACGGGCAGATCCCGCCCTCCACGTGGCAGTCGAACTTCGGTGGCAGCGCCTGGACCCGCACCACGGACCCCGATGGCACGCCGGGCCAGTGGTACCTGCACCTGTTCGCGCCCGAGCAGCCCGACTTCAACTGGGCGAACCCGGAGATCCGCGAGGACTTCCACACCACGCTCCGGTTCTGGGCCGACCGCGGGGTGGACGGGTTCCGCGTCGACGTCGCACACGCGCTGGCGAAGGACCTCAGCGAGCCGCTCCGCGACGCGAACCCGAAGGACTTCGACCTCCCGCTCGACGGCAGCGACCCGCTGTACGACCGCGACGAGGTGCACGAGATCTTCAGCGGCTGGCGGCGGGTGTTCGACGAGTACGACCCGCCCCGCACCGCGGTCGCCGAGGCCTGGGTGCCGAGCGCGCGGGTCGCCCTCTACGCGCGGCCGACCGAGCTCGGGCAGGCGTTCAACTTCGACCTGCTCCGCGCCGACTTCGACGCCGGCACGTTCTCGCGGATCATCGACGACAACCTGCGGCTCGCGGCCGAGAGCGGTGCGTCGAGCACGTGGGTGCTCTCGAACCACGACGTCGTCCGCCACGCCTCCCGCTACGCGCTGCCCGCCGGTGCGGACGAGGAGGACTGGCTCATGTCCGGCGGCACGCGTCCTGCGGCGGACGAGACCCGGGGAGTCCGCCGCGCCCGCGCCGCCACGCTCCTCCTGCTCGCGCTGCCGGGCTCGGCGTACCTGTACCAGGGCGAGGAGCTCGGACTCCGTGAGGTCGCGGACCTGCGTGAGGAGGACCTCCAGGACCCGGTGTGGGTCCGGAGTGCGCACACGCGCAAGGGCCGTGACGGCTGCCGTGTCCCGCTGCCGTGGGACACGTCGACGCCGGCGTTCGGCTTCGGCCCGGCCGCGCCGCACCTGCCGCAGCCGGCGTGGTTCGCCGACCTCGCCGTGTCCGTGCAGGACGGTGCGCCCGACTCGACGCTCGAGCTCTACCGGGCCGCACTCCGCGTCCGCCACGCGCTGCAGCAGGGCGAGGACCTCCGCTGGCTCGACGCTCCGGGGCCGGACGCGATCGCCTTCGCCCGGCACGACGGCTGGGTGTGCGCGATGAACTTCGGGACCGCCCCCGTGCCCGCGCCCGCCGGCTCGGTCGTCGTCGCGAGCGGTGGACTCACCGCGGCTGGCGTGCTCCCGGGGGAGACCACGGTCTGGGTGCGTCCCTGACCGCTGACCGGCAGCGGTGCCTGACCGCTGACCGGCAGCGAGAACGCTGGTCGGCGCCCCGCCGTACGCTCGGAGGCGATGACCTCCTCGCTCTTCGCCGACCTCGACTCGTTCATCCGCCACCCCCGCGTCACGGGCCTCGCGCTCAGTCACGACGGCGCCCGCCTCGTCGCGACCGTGCAGGAGCCCGACGCGGACGCCGCCCGGTACCGGAGCGCGCTGTGGGAGGTCGACCCCGTCGGCGATCGCCCGCCGGTCCGCCTGACGTCCTCGGAGCAGGGGGAGTCGTCGCCCGCGTTCACCCCGTCCGGCGACCTGCTCTTCACGTCGAGCCGCCCCGACCCGCGCAGCGGCGAGAACACGGAGGACCCCGCGCTCTGGTCGCTGCCAGAACACGGTGAGCCGATCCGCGTCGCGACGAGTCCCGGTGGCGTCGGGAGTCCGCTCGTCAGCCGCTCGGGTGTGGTGATCGTGACCGGCAGCCGCCTGGTCGGCTCGTCCGACGCCGACGAGGACCGAGCCCGCCGCGAGCGCCGGAAGGACCAGGCGGTCACCGCGATCCTGCACGACGGCATGCCCATCCGCTGGTGGGACCACGAACTCGACGACACCGAGGCGCGCCTGCTCGTGCTCGACGACGCGGGGGCCACCGCCCCCGACGCCGCTCGGGCCAGCGACCGGGAGGCCCGTCCCACCCCGCTCCGGGACCTCGCCCCCGACGCGGGGCAGCGCTTCCGGAACCCCGAGTTCGACATCGCTCCGGACGGCTCCTTCGTCCTCGCTCGCGCCACCGAGCGGGTCACGCGCGGACGCTCGCATGCCGTGCTCCTCCGGATCGACGTCGCGACGGGGGAGCGGTCCGTCGTCGTCGACGAGGACGGCGCCGACGCGAGCCAGGCGCGGATCGCGCCCGACGCCTCCCGGTTCGCCGTCGCGATGCGCGTGCGCGGGACGTACGACTCCCCGCACCAGGAGTGGATCGAGGTCCGCAGCATCGACGGCGGAGCAGCGGTGCGGCTCGAGCTCGGCGACATCACAGCGAACGACGTCGTATGGACGGCCGACGGAACGGGCCTCCTGGTGACGGGTGACCTGCACGGCGCGGGGGCGGTCGTCCTCGTCGACCCGACCTCCGGTGCCATCGTCCGATGGCTCGTCACCGACGCGTCGTACTCGAACCTCCTCGTGCACCCGGACGGGCGGACGCTGTTCGCGCTCCGCTCGGCGATGGGCCGTCCGGCGAGCCCGGTGCGGCTCGACGTGACCGCGGAGGACCAGACGCCCGCGTTCCTGCCGGCCCCCGGCGTGGTCGACACCCTGCCCGGCACCGTGCAGCGAGTATCGGCCGAGGTCGACGGCGTCGAGGTGCCCGGATGGTTGTTCCTGCCGGACGACGCGCACCGCGGCAACGGCCCGGCACCCGTCATGACGTGGGTGCACGGCGGACCGTTCTCGTCCTGGAACGCCTGGTCGTGGCGCTGGTGCCCCTGGCTCGCCGTCGAGCGCGGGTACGCCGTCGTGCTGCCCGACCCGGCGCTCTCGACCGGGTACGGCGACGAGTGGATCGCGCGGGCCTGGCCGCACCGCGCCGCGATCGTCTGGCGTGAGGTCGAGGGCGTGCTCGACGCCGTCCTCGCCGACAGCGACCACCGCCTCGACCCGACGCGGACGGCGTTGCTCGGCGCGAGTTTCGGCGGGTACATGACGAACTGGATCGCCGGCCACACCGACCGCTTCGACTGCATCGTCACGCACGCCGGGCTCTGGTCGCTCGACCAGCAGCACGACACGACCGATGCCGCCGAGAACAAGAACGGGATCTTCGGCACCGAGCAGGAGCACCCGGACTGGTACGCGCAGAACTCGCCCGACCGGACCGCCGAGGCGATCACGACGCCGATGCTGCTCATCCACGGCAACCGGGACTACCGCGTGCCGGTCTCCGAGGCGCTGCGGGCGTGGTGGGACCTGGTATCGGGGTTCCCGGGCGCGCCCGAGGACATGCCGCACCGGTTCCTGCAGCTCACGAGCGAGAACCACTGGGTGCTGTCGCCGTCGAACTTCCGTGTGTGGAGCGAGACCGTGTTCACGTTCTGCGACCAGCACGTCCGCGGCGGGGAGGCCCTGACCAACCGGATCGATTGAGGGATCGCGATGGACTGACGCGGCCACATCGAGGGTCGTCGCCCGTTCGTCCCGGCGCGGCCGCCGGCCTCGGTGCCCTCACATCTCGGACAGCGCCACGCTCATCATCGCGACGACGGCGAGGACCGCGACCCCGAGTGCCACCGCGCTGAGGGCCAACGCGGGCCGCACGGCGAGTGCGCGCCGCCGCTCCGGGTCACCGGACCGACCGGGGACGAGCCGCTGCACGAACGGGAGCCGCCCACGGGTCGCCAGGTAGACCACCGCCGGGACGGCGAACGCCGGCACGGCGAGGTAGACGACGAACTCCGAGCACGCGCCCACGACGATCGCGACGGTCAGCAGGACGAGCACCCGCCCGGCTCGACCGAGGTCCTTCCGGACGAGCGCATCCGTGATCGGCAGGGCGATGCAGAGACACATGACGGGTACCAGGACGAGGAAGGGCATGGGAACGGCCTCCAGGGATCCGCGGGCGGGTGGTACCGATCGTGGCGGACCGTGCACCGGAGCGGCATCCGTCGTGAGGATGACCGTTCCCGCGGTCGGAAGTGATCCGTAGGTTGGGCGCATGACCGACCAGGGAACCGGCGTCGACGCACTCCTCGTCGACACCATCGGCACCGTCGTCGACGACGTCGGGACCATCCGGGACCGTCTGGCGGTGGCGCTCGCCGCGCATGCCGGACACGACGTCGACGCGATCGCCCGTCGATGGGACGACCTGATGGACGCCGCCATGGCGGCGGTCAACACCGGGGAGGCCCCCTGGCGCCCGCACCGCGCGATCCGACGGGAGGCCCTCGACGACCTCGTCGCGGACGGCTCGCTCCCTGCGCTGTCGGCCGACGAACACGACGCGCTCGTGGACGTCACCGAGACGCTCCGGCCGTGGCCCGATTCGGCGGACGCCCTCGCGACGCTGGGACGGCAGGTGGTGGTCGCGTCCCTGTCGAACGCGGACCTCGACGAGCTCGCCGCGCTGTCGCAGCGTGCCGGACTGCGCTGGCACGCCGTGGTCTCCGCGCAGTTCGCGCGTGCCTTCAAACCCGCGGCCTCGGTGTACCGGACGGCGTTGGAGCTGCTCGGCGTCCCCGCCGCCCGCACGATGATGGTGGCGGCGCATCCGTGGGACCTCCGGGCGGCGGCCTCGCTCGGCATGCAGACCGCGTTCGTCGCTCGCCCGTCCGCCGACGCTCCGGCGCCCGACGACCGCTTCACGATCACGGTGCGCGATCTCGCCGACCTCGGAGCGCGCCTGCCGACTCTGACGCACCGGCCGGACTGAGACCGGGCCGCGACCGCCTGACGTGATCATCCCCTCGGCGGATGTGCGAGCACTCCTCGCGTTGCCATGCTGCCGTCATGGGGAACGACGGGGTGTGGGCGGGCTTCGACGACGAGTGGGCGCCGGACCCGCTGGCCGATCGGCGTCCGCGGGCGAGTGCGGGCGCGTCGGTCGTGGGGATGACGCTGCTCGTCGGCTATGCGGCCGCGCTCCTGGGCGCCTACCTCGTCCTGCTGGCCCTCGTGCGTCACGAACCGCACGCGGCGCTCGCGACACCCTCGTGGTGGGTGCAGGTGGCCGCCCTGCTGCTCGGGCTGTTGTCCGTCGGCTCGGTCATCGCCGCGACGAGCGTGCTCATGCTCGGCGTCCGAGGCACCCGGTCCGCCGACCCGGGACACCGCACGCTCGGGGTCGTCGTCGTCGTCCTCGGCGCGATGGCCGTCCCCGTGTCGTTCTGGGTGCTCGTGACCGGTGGCGTCACCGCGCTGTTCGGCTTCGGCGGGTTCTGACATCGCTGGCGGATCCGGGCCTCGGCTGCGGGTACGACGACGAGGGGATCGTGACGATGACCGACCGACAGACCTACCACGGAGATCCGACCGCGACGGCGCGGAGTGCACAGCGCGGCAGCAGCGGCACGTACGTGGCGCCCGAGTTCGCCGAGGTCGACCACCGCGAGCCGCTCACGCCGCTGCGTCCCCGGCAGCTCGCCGTCCGGGTCGTCGTCTCGGTGGTGCTCGGCGTCATCGGACTGTTCGACCTCGTTCGCGCGGTGTCGGGCATCGTCGCGGCGGCAGACCCGGGCGCTTCCGCCCCGGTGGCCTCCTCGATCCTGCTGTTGCTCCTCGCGCTGGCGTTCCTGACCTACCCCGCCATCAACGTCGTGCGGTGGGCGCGCTGGCGGCACGCCCGCCGCTGAGCGGGGCCGGGTTCGTCGCTGCCGCCAGGAGCTGACCGAACGACGCCGCCGTCACCCCTCGACCTCGACCGCTCGTCGGACGCCCCACAGGTAGTCGTCGGGTCGCTCCCACGCCGCGAAGTGCCCGCCGTGCTCGAACTCCCGCCAGTCCACGATCCGGAAGCGTCGCTCGGCGAACCGTCGCGGCGCGTTGACGAGGTCGGCGGGGAACACCGTCATCACGGTCGGTACGTCGATGCGACCCCAGTCCTTGCCGCCGCCCACCGCGTAGGGCGCGAACGACGTGCCGATGCATCCGCTGACCCAGTAGGCGGTGATCCAGGTGAGCAGCTCGTCGGGCGAGAACGGCGGCGTGTCCACCGCCTGGTCGGTCCAGCGGTCGAGCTTCTCGCCGATCCAGGCGGCGAGCCCGGCAGGCGAGTCCGCGAGCCCGACCGACAGCGTGTTCGGTCGGGTCGACTGTTCGTGCATGTACCCGCCCTCGTCCCGTTGCCACTGTCGACCGCGCTCGACGTAGGCGCGCTCGTCGTCGTCGAGGTCGTCGGGGAGGCCGCCGAGGAAGTGGTACTGCGACACGTCCGTCAGGTGCAGCGCAGCCACCGCTCCGGGGTGCCGGGCCGCGATCGCCTCACCCACGTCACAGCCGGCGTCCCCGGCCGAGACGACGAACCGGTCGAACCCGAGGTCGAGCATCGCGGCGTGCACGGCGTCCGCCATCTCGATCGCCGACCAGCCACTCCGCTCCGTCGCCGCGGCGAACGGGAAGCCCGGCAGCGCCGGAACGACGCACGTCACGTCGTCGACGCGGTCGAGCACCCGCTCGAACCGGAGGACCGAGTCCGGCCACCCGTGCAGGAACAGGACGACCGGGGCGTCGGCGCCCGCACGGTGGACGATCGCGTTCACCGGTGTCGCCGACCCCGAGCGCACCCATGGCCGGGCGAGGACGCGCGCCTCGTGGTCCTCCCACCGGTAGGCGTCGGCCCAGTGGTCGAGGAGGGCGTCGAGGTCGCGCCCCGCCATGCCGAGGTCCTGACCGGCGCGGTCGACGGCAGGCAGCACCCGGCGTGCGCGCACGCGCTCGCGCAGGTCCCGCAGGACGTCCGGATCGACGGGGTGGAGGACGGTCCTCGTGCTCATGTCCCCATGCTGCACCGGGGGAAGCGACGAGGACAGGGGTCGTGCCTCCCGGCCGGTCGGCGAGTGAACGCTCACCCGCGCCCGCCTGGCGGAGTAGACAGGCGTCATGCCCAACGACGCGTACAACGAACCAGCCGTCGCCCTGCCCACCGCCTCGATGCCGCTGCTCGGCTTCGGCACCTGGCAGATCGAGGACGCCGACGCCCCCGCTGCCGTGAGCTCGGCCCTCGAGGCCGGCTACCGCCACATCGACACAGCCACCGGCTACGCCAACGAGCGCGGGGTCGGTCGGGCCGTCGCCGAGTCCGGACTCGACCGCGACGAGGTGTTCATCACCACCAAGCTGCCGCCGGAGCACGGCGGCCGTGAACGGCAGACCATCTCCGAGAGCCTGGACAAGCTCGGCGTCGACCAGCTCGACCTGTGGCTCGTGCACTGGCCGCCGAACGGCGAGGCGACCCCGGCGGTGTGGGAGCAGGTCATCGCCGCCCAGCAGGACGGTCTGACCAAGGCCATCGGCGTCAGCAACTACTCGCTGGCGCAGATCGACGAACTCATCGACGCGACCGGCGTGACCCCGTCGGTGAACCAGGTGCGCTGGAGCCCTGCGGAGTACGACGTCGCCTTCGCGCAGGGGTTGGCCGAGCGGGGCGTCGTCCTCGAGGGGTACAGCCCGTTCAAGGCCTCGAACCTCCAGGACCCGACGTTCCTCCGCATCGCCGAGGCGCACGACGCCGACGCCGCGCAGGTCATCGTCGCATGGCACATCGCGCACGAGTTCGTCGTCATCCCGAAGTCGTCGCAGCCGGAGCGCATCCGCTCGAACGCGCGCGGCGTGACGTTCCAGCTGACCGAGGACGAGGTCGCCGCGATCGACGCCCTGGGCGGCACCGCCCGCTGACGCACGACCCCGCGAGATCGCAGTCGTTGCCGTTCCAGACGCGGTCTGAACGGCAACGACTGCGATCTTGTGAAAGAGGGGGTGGACGGTCAGGGCGTCCGGGCCGGGCGCGAGAGCGCTGCGAGCGAGCGATCGGCGAGCGTCAGCGCCACGAGGACCGCGGCCGCCACGACCATGATCCACGCGAGTTCGTGCAGCCCGGGGGTGGTCGCCCGCGCCCCGAACGCCGCCCCGCCCGACGCCGACGCCACGATCGCGCCGAGGTACGAGAACGTCCGGAGCAAGCCCGCGGACGCGCCGACCCGCTCGGGGTCCGCCTGGTGGTACAGGGCGTTCTGGTTCGCCAGGTTGAGCAGCCCGAGCGGGATCCCGACGAGCGTGGTGAGGGCGAACAGGAGCCACACGGCCGTGCCGGACCCCACGGCGAGGAGCAGGACGCAGCCGACGAGCAGCAGGACGCCGCCGACGACGAGCTTCGCCCGCACCTCGGGCCGTCTGCCGGTCAGGGTCGACACGACGATGGCCGCACCGAACAGGGGGAGCAGCACGAGCCCCGCGGCCGATGCCGACAAGCCACGGCCGTCCTCGAGCCACTGCGTGAACCCGTAGAGGAACGCGTAGCTGACGACCTGGGCGACGAGGGCGCGCGCGAACGTCCCGAGCAGCGGGAGGTTGCCGGCGAACACCCGCACGTCGATGAACGGGTCGACGGCACGGAGTTCGCGCACCGTGAAGGCGACCGCGGCGGCGACGGCGACCACGAGCAGCCAGACGAGTGCCGGCCGCAGGTCCATGAGGAACAGCAGGAGCGCGAGGAGCGTCGCCGCGAAGAGCAGGACACCGGCGACGTCGAACCGCGCACGCGTCCGGGTGGCGTCGAGCGCGGTGTGCCGGGGGAGTGCGACCCAGCCGAGCACCAGACAGGCGACACCGAGCGGGATGTTGACCGCGAACGTCGCCCGCCACCCGCCGAGGGCGATGAGGAGTCCGCCGAGCGTCGGCCCGATCACCGCGATGGTCTGCGTCGTCACGGCGAGCGCGGTGAGCACCGCCTGGGGGCTGTCCTGCCCGGTGCGGCGGCCCTCGGCACGGATGAGCGTCATCGCGGCGGGGTACCCCGCGCACGTGCCGAACCCGAGCACGACCCGGGCGGCGACGAGCCACCCGAGCCCGGGGGCCGCGGTGCCGATCACGCCCGCGACGAGGGTGAGCACGGCGCCGACGAGGAACAGCCGCCGCGGCCCGAACGTGTCGACGAGTCGCCCCACCAGGGGCTGCCCGATCGACGTCGCCAGGTACAGCGCGGACACCAGCCAGGCGGTCTCCGACGCGGGGGCGCCGAACGCGGCGGCGATCGGCACGAGGGCGACCGCGATGATCGACGAGTTGATCGGGTTGAGGATCGACCCGAGCATCATCGGCGCGAGCAGGCGCCGGTCGATCCGGTCGGGAGGCGCGGCGCGGCGCGGTCGTCCGGCTCCCGGCGTGGACGGTGCAGTGGGGCGGGGGAGCCGCCCGGTGTCCGACTCGCTCATCGGTCGGTGCGCTCCGTCGGTGCCTCGGCGACCCGGTCGAGCAGCGCCAGGGCCTCGAGCAGGCGACGACGCTCGTCCTCCGTGTACCGCTCGGCCATCACCTCGGTGAGCCACTCCTGCCGCGCGGCGCGGTTGCCCTCGTTCTGCACCGACCCGGCGTCGGTCAGGCCGACGATCTGGCGGCGCCCGTCGGTGGGGTCGGGTGCCCGCTGCACGAGCCCTGCGGCCTCGAGCGCGGTGAGGGTGTTCGCCATCGACTGCGGCCGGACGCCCTCGAGCACGGCGAGAGCCGAGGCGGTGGTCGCCTCGCCCTTGCCGACGCGGGTCAGGACGGACGCCTGCGAGGGAGTGAGGTCGCCCTCGGCCGCGACCTCGCGCAGGCGGCGGAGGAAACGGCCGACGGCCACGCGCACGGCCAGCGAGGTCGCCGCGGGGGATGCGTCGAGTGGGATCGGTTCGTCGGACATGATCGGCAGCCTAGACTGCGCATCAGTACCTGTACAGTCAGGACTGTCGAAATCCACACGACCACCGGAGGCTCGCCATGTCCACACCCGTCCTGCTCGTCATGGACTTCCAGACCAGCATCGTCGACCGGCTCGGCTCGCCCGAGGTCCTGGCGGCCGCCACGCGCGCGGTCGATGCCGCCCGCACGAGCGGCGTGCCCGTGGTGTTCGTCCGCGTCGCCTTCCGCGCGGGGTTCCCGGAGATCGCCGCGTCGAACAAGAGCTTCGGCGCGATGCGGCAGCGGGGCGACGCCGCCGGCTTCGACGAGCGCTCGACCGCGATCCACGCTGCGTTCGCGGTCCGCCCCGACGAGGTCGTCGTGACGAAGCGCCGGGTCAGTGCCTTCACCGGCAGCGACCTCGACGTCGTGCTCCGCGCTGCCGGGGCGACCGAGCTCGTCCTCGCGGGCATCGCCACGAGCGGGGTCGTGCTGTCGACCCTCCGGCAGGCCGCGGACCTCGACTACGGGATCACCGTCCTCGCCGACGCATGTGCGGACGCCGATCCCGAGATCCACCGGGTCCTGACCGAGAAGGTCTACCCCCGACAGGCCGACGTCACGACCGTGGACGCTTGGGTGGCGAACCTCCGCGGATGACGCTGCCGGGCCTCCCGGCCGTCCCGCGGATCAGACCAGGATCTTCGAGACGCAGACCACGTCCGCCACGAGGGTGTGCGCACCGAACGGGGCGATCGGCACGTACCCGCGGCGCAGCAGCGTGTCCGTGATGTCCGCGTCGCCCGGGGTGCCGGCGTGCACGAGGGCGGGGGAGCCGAGTTCGCCCGCGACCTGTTCGAGGCGGCTAAGCAGCGCGCTGCCGATACCGGCGCCCCGGGCGTCCTCGCGGATGAAGAACGACTGGATCTCGAGCACGCCATCGGCGACCTCGCTGAGGACCCCGTAGCCGAGCGGCTCACCCATGCCGTTGCGGACCGTCAGGTTCGCCGCGACCGACGCCGGGGGCAGCGTCCGTGCCATGCGCGGGGGGAGCCCGGCGCTGAGGAGTGCGACGGCCCGCAGGCGAACGGCGTCCTCGCCGCTGTACGGCTCGTGGTCGATCGTGATCTCGGATGGTGCTGTGGTGCTCATGAGCGTCATTGGTTCCTCGGTTCGGGTTGCACAGGGCGACCGCTCGGTCGCCCCACTGCACGTCCGGAGTCGCCACGTCCAGGGCCGGGCGGGAACTCGGATTCGCTAGTCTGTCTAGCAAATCAGGTCACACCGGGGGCACGCTGTGAGTCCTGTCTCCGGTGACCACCCAGTGCGGGGTGTGGTGGATCCAGACGGAACTGTCCTACTCCAGGAGCCCCCGCACGTCCTCAGCCGTCAGCGCTCCCGAGAACGTGTCGTCCTCGTCGATGACCGCGTCGAACAGTTCCCCCTTGCGGGTCGCGAGGGCCAGGACCTTGTCCTCGATGGTGTCCTGCGCGATGAGGCGGTGCACGCTCACGGGGACCCGCTGCCCGATGCGGTGCGCGCGGTCGATCGCCTGGGCCTCCGCCGCGGGGTTCCACCAGGGATCGAGCACGAACACCGTGTCGGCCTCGGTCAGGTTGAGGCCGAACCCGCCCGCCTTGAGGCTGATGAGGAACGCCGGCGCACTGCCCTGCTTGAACCGGTCGATCACCGCTGCGCGACCGGTCGTCGACCCGTCGAGGTACTCGTACGCCACGCCGCGCGCGTCGAGCCCGGCCGCGACGAGCCGGAGGAACGAGGTGAACTGACTGAACACGAGGGCACGGCGCCCCTCGGCCTCGAGCTCCGCGAGGTCGTCGAGCAGCAGGTCGAGCTTCGCCGACGGCACGGCCGAGTCCGGGTCGATGAGCGCCGGCGAGAGGGCGAGCATCCGCAGGAGCGTCAGCGAGCGGAACACGATCATCCGGTGCCGGTCCATGTCGTCGAGCAGGTCGAGCACCTTGAGCCGCTCGCGCTGCAGGGTCCGGTCGTAGAGGGCGCGGTGCTCCGGGTCGAGGTCGACGTGCAGCACCTGCTCGACCTTCTCGGGCAGGTCCGCCGCCACGGACTCCTTGGTGCGCCGGAGCATGAGCGGCCGGATCCGCCGCCGCAGTCGACCCATCACATCGGCCCGCTGCTCCGGTGTCAGGTCCGGGGACGCCACCGGCTTGACCACGTCATCGGTGAACCGCGTCACGCTCGACAGCAGACCCGGCGCGACGACCGAGAAGATCGACCACAGGTCCATGAGCCCGTTCTCGAGCGGCGTCCCGGTGATCGCGAGCTTGAACGGCGCGGGGAGGTCCGCCGCGAGCCGGTTCGCCTGGGACGTCCGGTTCTTGACGAACTGCGCCTCGTCGAGGACCAGCCCGGCCCACTCCTGCTGTCGGTACGCCGCCGCGTCGAGCCGGAACAGCGCGTACGAGGTCACGACGACGTCCGCCTCGGCCGCGGCGTCCCGGAGCATCCGCCGTCGCTTCGCGGTCGTCGCCGTCACGCCGCGCACCACGAGCGACGGGGTGAACCGCGCCGCCTCGGTGACCCAGTTGCCGACGACGCTCGTCGGCGCGACCACGAGGAACGGGCGACGGTCGGGAGCCGCGGCTGACGGGCCTCCCGACCGGTCCGGTGCGGCGTCCCCCGAGCCAGCCCGCGCGCGTTCGCGCTCCCGCACGCCCGCCACGAACGCGAGCGTCTGCAGCGTCTTGCCGAGCCCCATGTCGTCCGCCAGGACCCCGCCGAGCCCGTGCTCGTACAGGAACGTCAGCCACGCCAGGCCCTCGCGTTGGTAGGGGCGGAGCTCGGCGTGCACGGACTCCGGCACGGACACGGCCGTGATCACCGGGTCGTCGTCGGTGGCGTCCTGGAACCGCAGGAGGCCCTCGACGGTCTCGCGCCACCGGGCGTCCTGCACGGTCTCGTCGGCGAGCTGGTCGAACTCCGACCACAGTGCGGCCTGGTACGGGCTGATGCGGTAGCGGCCGGGCTCCCACTCGTCGAGCTCGGTCGCCTCGTCGATGAGGCGCTTCAGCTCGTCGAACACCGGGTTCTGCAGTGACATGTACGTGTTGTCGATGAGCTTGAGCTTCCGCTCCCGCTTGGCGAGCGCCTCGAGCAGGGGCGTGAACGGGACCGTGCGACCCTCGACGGTCACGAGGAACCCGAGGTCGAACCAGTCGCGGTGCGGGCTCGGCATCGTGGTCAGGGTCAGCTTCGGCTGGTCCGTGAGTTCCCGGTAGTCCGGGCGCTCGCCCACGATGCGGACGCGCAGGTCGTCACGGGCCTGGAGTGTCGGCAGGGTCGTCGTCGTGAACTCGATGGCGTCGGAGCCGTCGAGCACCTGGTCGCCGTCGTCGGAGTCCCCGTCGTCGGCGTCGCTTCCGTCGACGTCTCCGCCGCGGTGGCGGTCAGGGACCGGGTCGACGCCGGTCCGGCTCGGCCAGCGCACGCCGGGAGGCGCGTCGACCTCCAACAGGTCCGGAACCGGTCCGTGCGCTGCCGGGAGGTCCCGTCGGCCGTCGACGTGCCAACGCCAGCTGAGCAGCACGCGGTCCTCGGGCTCGAACGTCACGGTCAGGACGAACTCCGGCGGCGTGCGGTCCGGGAGCTCGAGCGAACCGTCGGCGCTCACGAGGTCCACGCTGCCGCGCAGGCGGGGCGAGACGTCGTGCAGGAACTCGTCGACGTCCGCGGGCGGGACGGTGATGCGGTCCCCGGTCGTCAGGAGACGGCGCTGGTCCTCGCGCAGGGGCGTCGGTGTCGGTGCGAGGGTGATGTGCAGCGCGGGGGAGCGGCGGAAGGCGTAGACGCCGTGGGTGCCGATCGCGCCCGCGGCCCCCGGCGGGATCGGACGGCCGTCGACCAGGGCGAGCGCGCCGAGCTGCACGCCGTCCGACGTGCGGGACGCATCGAGGACGACCCGGGCCTCCCGGCCGACGACGACGGCACGGGCGTCGTCGGCGGTCCCAGCCGTGGTCGCGGTGTCGGTGACACGGCCGCGCCCGCGTGCCGCGGCCTTCGTGCCCGCCGCGACGAGCCCGATGCCGAGGCGGTCGGCCTCGTGCAGCAGCGGCCACAGCAGCGGGCTCGCGAAGTCGTCGAGGAAGAGCCAGTCGCTCTCACCCGGCGCGGAGACCGCGTGGGCCGAGCGGTGCAGCGCGGCGAACTGCAGGAACCAGGCGTGTTGGTCCGGGGCCGCGCCGAGGCGGTTGCGGGAGTAGGGGAGCGACCCCCAGGTGAGCTGCCCGCGGACCCAGTTGCCCGCAGCGCTGCGCGTGACCGGGCGGACGCCGAGGCGGACACGGCTGCCCGTCGACCCGGCGGCGTCGCGACCCGCCGCCGCGCGGGCGAGTCGCTGCGGGACGAGGTCGCGGAGCTCGAACTGGAGGCCCATCGCGGTCGTCCGTGCGCTCGCCGGCCCGGGGCCGCCGGCGAGCGACCCGAGCGCCGTCCGCCAGTGCTCGGGCGGCGCGGCCACGGCGTCGTCGACCGCCGTCGCGGCGAGGCCCGTCGGCTCCACGAGTCCGGTGAGTCCGGCCGCGCCGGTCAGCCCGGGGTCGCGCCGGACCGCGGCGGCCATGACCTCGAGGAGCGCCGCCGCGACGTGCTTGCAATCGCCACCGATGGGGCACGTGCAGGTGTTCCGGCCGGGTCGGCTGAATGGACCGCGGGTGGGCGTGAGGTGCACGCTCACCTGGTACGGCTCGGGGCCGGAGCCCTGCACGAGGGCGGCGAGCGTCTCGTCCGCGTCGTCCCAGCGGGTCCCGAGCACGCCGCCGGCACGCACGAGGTCCTTCGCGCGCCCGAACGGACGCGGGCCGACGAGTCGGATGACGTCGACCGCGTCGACGAGCGGGGCGGGCATGTCCCCCATCGTCGCAGGAGCGTCCGACGTCGTCAGTCGCCCGGCTCCGCCCGCAGTCCCGCGAGCAGCAGCCGCACCATGCGTTCGGCACGGCCGGACCGCTCTGTCCCGGGAGGCCCACCCGCGTGACAGAGGTCTGCGACCGCCCCGAGGAACTCGGCGGCGTCGACCTCGTGCACGACGTCCCCGGACGCGGTCGCCGCGGTGAGCAGCCGATCGAGCGTCGGTGCGAGTCGCGTCGAGAAGTACTCGGCGAGCGGTTCGTACGCCGGGTCGCCCGAGTGGAGTGCCGCTGCGAGCCCGCGCTTCGTGGCGACGAACTGGGTGTAGCGCATGATCCAGCGGTCGAGTGCCTCGCCCGGCGGCGAGGTGGCCTCGATCTCGTCCGCAGCCGCCACGCACGCGTCCATCTCACGCCGGAACACCGCCGAGATGAGGTCCGAGCGGAGCGGGAAGTGCCGGTACAGGGTGCCGACCCCGACGCCCGCGCGTTCGGCGATGGACCGAACGGGCGCGTCGACACCGGCGTCCGCGAACACCGCCTTCGCGGCTTCGAGGAGGGCATCGACGTTCTGCCGCGCGTCCGAGCGCATCCGTCGGCCGGCCGGGGCGATCGACGCCTCGGTGTCGCTCGTGGGCGCGGGCATGGTGAGGCTCCTCTTGCGGCGGAACAAAGTTCCGCATAAGGTGACGGAATCAAGCGGAACAACGTTCCGGATATCCGATCGCATCGAGCGGTCTTTCCGGAAGGTCGTTCCGATTCATCGATCATACGACCCGCCTCGGCTGACAGGGCGGCGCGGGTCCGGAAGTGGAGCACCATGCAGTACCGCACTCTCGGCCGCACCGGCATCAAGGTCACCCCGTACGCGCTCGGCGCGATGATGCTCGGGAGTCTCGGCAATCCGGACCGGAAGGAGGGCGTCCGGATCATCCACCGGGCCCTCGACGCCGGCATCAACCTCGTCGACACCGCCGATCGCTACGGCGACTCCGAGGAGGTCGTCGGCGAAGCGCTGAAGGGCCGCCGCGACGACGTCGTCCTCGCCACGAAGTTCTGGGGTCCCGTGGACGACGACGTCAACCACCGGGGCGCGTCGCGGCGCTGGATCACCCAGGCGGTCGAGCGATCGCTCCGCCGCCTGCAGACCGACCACATCGACCTGTACCAGCTCCACCGCCCGGACCCCGACACCGACATCGACGAGACGCTGTCGGCGCTCACCGACCTCGTGCGGCAGGGCAAGGTCCGCGCGATCGGGTCGTCCTCGATGCGCGGCTCCGAGATCGTCGAGGCGCAGTGGACGTCCGAGCGCCGCGGGTTCGAGCGGTTCCGCACCGAACAGCCGAACTACTCGATCCTCGACCGTGAGATCGAGCGCGAGATCCTCCCCGTCGCCGAGCGCCACGGCATGGGGACCCTGGTCTACAGCCCGCTCGCCGGTGGCACCCTGACCGGGCGCTACCGGGCGGGTCAGGACAACGACGTGTTCCGCTCGTCGGTCTCCGGGATGCGGCACTTCCGCGACGAACGTCGCCTCGCCACCGTCGAGCAGCTCATCACGCTGGCCCAGGAGGTCGGTGTCCCACTCACCCACCTCGCGATGTCGTTCGTGATCGCGCATCCCGGGGTGACCTCCGCCATCGCCGGACCCCGGACCATGGAGCAGCTCGAGGACACGCTCGCCGGGATCGACGTCGCGCTGTCGGACGAGGTGCTCGACCGGATCGACGCGATCGTTCCGCCCGGCGAGAGCGTCGGGGCGATGGACATGGTCTACCGCGGCCCGGAGGTCGGCGACCCGGCGCTGCGCCGACGCCCGGCCGCGGAGCGCTCCGCCGCCTGACCGCCCCGTTCTTCCGCGAGATCGCAGTCGTTGCCGGTATCTGCGGCTCCAGAGCGGCAACGACTGCGATCTCGAAGAAGGGGGGGGTGGCCGGGCCGGTGGGAACGCTGGTCAGCGCAGCGCGGAGAGGGCGTCCGTCGACGCCGAGTGCGTCGCGCCGTCGCTCGTCGTCCACGTCACGGTCAGGTCCCCGAGGTCCCCGGTGTCCCGGTCCGCCGGCGGCCACCACGCGGTCCACAGGCCGTCCCCGACGGTCGTCGTGATCGTCCGGCCCGAGGCGGTGTGGAGCACGACGCCCGTGACGTCCGACCCGACCTGCCCGTACGCGCGGCTGATCGCCTGGCCGCCCGATCCGTTCATCTCGGTGCTCTGGACGTTGACCGTCCCGGCGGCGAGCACCGGCAGCGGGGTCGAGCGGTCGTCGATGAGCTCCCACGACACGACATGTCCGGAGCCGACGAGGCACCAGCGCCGCGCGCCGTCGCCCGCGCTCGACACCACCATGGTCAGGACCGAGCCGCGGCGGTCGACGTCCGACACCGAGATCCGTCCGGCCGCCGGGGTCGCGTCGGTGCCCGGGGACCCGGTGCACTGCCGTGCGAGCGCCTCGATCGACGAGGACGTCGCCGACGGGTGCGAGGGGACCGCCGTCCACGAGGCGATCTCGGCCGTCGACAGGCTCGTCGCGTGTCCCGGCAGCTGGTGGTACAGGTCGCGGGCGATCGGCAGGCCGACCACCGCGCCGCCGAGGAGCAGCGCGCCGCCCGCCACGGTGGCACCGGTCGCCCAGGCGGCCCGTGTGATCGGCCCGCGTCCGATCCGCGTCGCCGGCATCGGCCGGGAGGCCCGGGACGAGCCCGTCACGCGGCCCACCTCCGGCTCGGGGTCGAGTCGGACGATCGCGGCGAGGAGGCGCTCGGCGCGGTCGACCTCGCTCGGGGTCAGGTCGGCGCGGGGCTCGGGGTCGAGGGTGCCGAGCTCGTCGTCGATTCGTGCTGCGTGCGGTCGTGTCATCGTCGTGCCTTCCGGTCGAGGCGGAGTGCGGTCATCGCGGCGGGGGAGTCCGGGCGTTCGGGGTCCGGACCCGTGACGGGCGTGGGCCAGGTGGCGGGCGGCTCTTGGGCCTCCCGGCCGGTGTCGGGGGTGGGCCAGATGGCGGCGGGCGGCTGGGCCTCCCGGCCGGTGTTGGGGTGCGTGGCGGCGGCCGGTGCCGTCGACGATCCGCGTCGCTCGCCCTCGTCGGAGTCGCGGAGCACCGCTGCCAGGCGGCGTCGGGCGCGACTGGCGCGCATCGAGTAGGCCGCACGGCTGATGCCGAGGACGGCGGCGGCTTGCGCTCCGGTCATGCCCTCCCAGACCTGCAGGGCCAGGGCCTCCTGGTCGAGCTCGTCGAGCGAGCGCCACGCGAGGGCGAGGTCGTGCCGACGTTCGAGCGCCGCGATCGGGTCGTCGCTCGGAACCGCGACCGATGCCTCACCCTGCACCCGGACGGCGAGTCCGGTCCGACGTCCGGCGCTCCGGGCGGCGTTGAGCATGACGTTCCGCGCCGTCCGGTAGAGCCAGGGAAGCGGTGCGACGAGCATCTCGTCCTGCCGGCGCCACGCGGCGACGAAGGTCTCGGACACGACGTCGTCCACGGCCGCCGGATGCGCTCGTCGACGGACGAACCGCAGCACCGCGGGGTAGTGGAGCCGGTACAGCTCGGTGAATGTGGGGTCCACGGGACTCCTTCGGATCGGTGGTCACCCTGGATGTGTCCGGCACGCCCCAGTGTGCAACCGGATCCCCTTGTCCCCTTGTCCGCGGAATCGCACTCGTTGCCGTTCTGACCCGGGCCAGAGCGGCAACGACTGCGATCTCGGCGCTCAGATGGTCAGGGTGGCGGTCGGGCGGCCGGGAGGGACGGCTTCAGGACGCGAAGTCGAGGTCGAGCACGCCGTCGACTGCCTCCGACCGCGGCGGCACCTGCCCCGTGTCGAGCATCTCGTCGAGGTGGACCGACAGGTAGAGACGGACGATCGGGCGGCCGCTCGCGTCGTGGACGGGGACCCGACGGCGGAACCGGACGTACGGGTACCGCCGGTGCTCGAACGTGGCGACGACCACGTCGCGCGGCCAGGCCCCCTCGACGACGACCTCCACGTTGCGGTAGTCACTCGACACGCGGTGCATCGCATCGTCCTCGGCGGTCCACATGACGGTGTCGGAGCTGAGCCCGGTGAACTGCGAGCGGACTGCCTCGACGTCGGCGACGATCTGTTCGTGGCTGCGCTCGGCGAGGTGCCAGCGTGTCCCCGCGACGCTGTCGAGCTCGATGCGATCCCGCCAGGGATGCACCGTCGCCTCGCGGTCGTCGAGATGGCGCTCCCACCGCTCGCCCCAGTCGTCACCCTCGTCGGACGGGTCGCCGTCCGACCGGTCGTCGTCCGACGGGTCGTCGTCCGACGCGTCGTCGGCGTCGTCCCACCGCTCGCCGTCGGCCGCGGACCGCCCCTCGACCGTGGGCAACGAGTCGGTCACGATCCGATCCGGGAGGCCCTGCCGCACGTCCACCTCGACGGTGCGCGGCTCGTACCGGATGTCCCAGGACCGGTGCGCCGGGACGTGGCGCGGACCTGCCGCGTGCACGCGGAGGCGCAGCACGTCACCGACCCGCTCGACCGCATCCACGAGGTGGTCGACGACGATCGTGCGCCGCGCGCCGTCGATGCCGACGTGCACGATCTCAGTGGGAGGCGTGGGGAGCGGTGTCGGGGCGGGTCCGAGCGGCCGTTCGTCCTCGTCGTCGCCCGGGAAGCGGATGTACCAGCCGGAGCCCGGGCCCTCGTCGTCGGCGTCGTTCCCCGTCGCAGCGGCGAACATGGCCGCCGTGGCGACCACACTCGGGCCCGCCGCCTCGGACTCGGCGGCGGCGTGGTCGCCCTCCGCGTGGTCCTCGGGGTGGTCCTCGTTCTCGTCCTCGTCCTCGTCCAGCCAGGTCCCGTCCTCCTCGTTCCAGCCGTCCGCGTCACCCCACGCGCCCGCGTCCGGCCAGAACGCCTCGTCGTCCTGGTCGTCGGATGGCGGCGCTTCGAGCGGCAGGTCCTCGACGTCGGGGAACGAGGTTGCGTCGTCGGGCTGTTCGTCGTCCTCGGATCCGATCCAGAGCGAGGGACCCCGCGGGTCCACCGTCTAGAGCCCGGCCGCGTCGGCGCTGCTCGGCCGCCGGGGACTCAGATCGACCGAGGAGGTCCTGCCGTCGGCCCCGACGTGGACCGCGGTCCAGGTCGGGCCGGTACGCGTCCCGGCTCCGCTGTCAGGGATCTCGCCGTCCTCGGACTCCTCGTACACGACCCAGACTCCGTCCGGGGCGGCGATGACTTCCGTCGACGGTGCGTGCTCCGGGAGCGGCGCATCCGGCCAGGTTGCGAATCGAGTGTCGTCATCGGTCACGAGTGCGGCGACCGGGCGATACTCGTCGACCACGATCGTGATCGCGCCGATGACGACGGGGGGCAGGGGTTCGAGCGGATCGACGCCGGTCACGCGCTCACAGTAGGGGGACCGGCGTCCATCTCGCGAGATAGCAGTCGTTGCCGTTCTGACCCAGGCGAGAGCGGCAACAAGTGCGATCTCGACGGTTTCAGCCGGCGGCCCGCCGAGCGGTTGCCGGCCCGCCGGCCCGGTCAGGCCCGCGGATGCGCCCAGGCCAGGAGGCGCTCCACCGGCCACGTCGTCACGATGCGGTCGGCCGGCACCCCGTTCTGCGCCGCCCGCTCCGCCCCGAGCCGCAGGAAGTCGAGCTGTCCGGGCGCGTGTGCGTCGGTGTCGATGCTGAACAGGCAGCCCACCTCGAGCGCGAGCCGGATGAGGTCGTCCGGCGGGTCCTGTCGCTCGGGTCGGCTGTTGATCTCGACCGCCACGTCGTGCTCCACGCACGCCTCGAACACCGCACGCGCGTCGAACGTCGACTGCGGGCGCTCGCCGCGGGACCCCTGCACGAGGCGGCCGGTGCAGTGCCCGAGGACGTTCGTGTGCGGATCACGGATGCCGCCGAGCATGCGCTCCGTCATCGTGCGGCGGTCAGCGCGGAGCTTCGAGTGCACGCTCGCGACGACGACGTCGAGCCGGTCGAGCATCGCCGGGGTCTGGTCGAGCGTGCCGTCCTCGAGGATGTCGACCTCGATCCCGCTGAGCACCCGGACGTCGGGGTGGTCCGCCCGGACGTCGTCGAGCACGCCGAGCTGTTCGGTCAGGCGCTCGGCGGTCAGACCGTGCGCGACGGTCAGGTTGGGCGAGTGGTCGGTGAGCGCGATGTACTCGCGCCCCAGGGTCCGCGCCGCCTCGACCATGAGCGGGATGGGCGTGCCGCCGTCCGACCACTCACTGTGGCAGTGCAGGTCGCCGCGCAGGTCGGCCAGGAGGCCCGCCCCGGCTTCGCTCGTCGTCTCGCGTTCCCGGTCGCGCAGGGCCTGCAGGTAGTCGGGCACGCGGTCCTCGAGCGCCTGGCCGATCACCTCGAGGCTGCGGGAACCGACCCCCTTGGTGCGGGCGAGTGCGCCGGAGCGGAGCCGGGCCTCCAGATCGTCGTCGGACCGACCGGCGATCGCGGCGGCCGCCGTGCGGAACGCCTGCACCTTGAACGACGGAGCGAGGTCCCGTTCGAGCCAGAAGGCGATCTCCTGCAGGGCGTCGACGGGGTGCACGCCGTCCATCCTGCTCGTCCGCGCGTCCCGGCGTCCCGGCGTCCCGGTGGCCGGGTGGCCGGCACCCGACCGTTCCGACGAGATCGCAGTCGTCGTCGTTCCGACGCCGGTCAGAACGGCAACGACTGCGATCTCGCGGAAGGGGGAGCGGGGGAGCGGCCGGCGGTCAGCCGACGCTGTGCCCGCAGGCCGCCGCGTAGTCGCGAAGGACCTCGCGCACGGCGTCGACCGCGAGGGCCTCGGGCTCCGGCGCCAGCACGCCCTGCCGCACCCGCGTGAACTGCTTCGGCAGGAACTGCCCGATCAGCGGCTCGGGGATCCCGGACGCGGTCAGGTTGGTGAACAACCGGTCGACGCGCTCCTCGACCTCGGGCGAGGCCCAGTAGTAGCGGATGCGGTCGCTGTAGCTGTACCGGCGGGCGATGCGCTGCTCCTCGGCGTCGCCCTCGTAGTAGTGCTCCCAGTACCCGGGATCGGCGACCATCCGCTCGTCCATGAACGTGACGAGGTCGGAGCGCTCGCCGGCGGGCACGAGTTCGCCCTCGATCGCGGCGAGGGCGAACAGGGCCTCGCGCAGGGCGAACGTCAGCCCCGGCCCGACCTTGAGCACGGCCCAGTGGTCCTCGACGAGCTCGGTCAGGTGGCCGCGGGTCTGGTAGTCGGTGCTGTGCGCCTCGAACACCATGTCGGGCTCGTCGTCGAGGACCCGCTGCAGCTGCTGCGTGGCCGTCCGGTCGTAGTCGATCACCTTGAGGTGGTCGAACTCGACGCCGGGCTGCACGACGAGTGCGACGACCCGCGGCCACACCGCGTCGAGGCCGCGGTCGCGCAGGGCGCCCCGGTGGGCGTCGAGGGTCTCGCGTGCGGCCGCGGGACTCGTCGGCTGGAGCGCGCCGAGGGTCTCGTGCGCGCCTCCCGGCACGGGCACCTCGGTGCCGATCACGTACACGGGCGGTTCGCCGTCGGTCGGCCGGGCGGCCTCGGCGATCGCGATGAGCCGGGCCGCGCGTTCGGCGACGACGGCGTCGGGCAGGGGCGTGGGGTCGCCGTCGAGCCGCATGCTGCAGTCGATGTGGAGTTTGGCGTACCCGGCGGCGGCGTACGCGGCGACGAGGTCGTCGGCCTTCGGCATCGCCTGATCCGGCGTCTCACGCTGCCACCGGTTCGGCCCGAGGTGGTCCCCGCCGAGCACCAGGCGGTCGCGGGGGAAGGACTCCTCGTCGGCGAAGCCGAGCACCTGGTCGCGGAACTGCTCCGGCGTGAGCCCCGTGTACCCGCCGAACTGGTCGACCTGGTTCGAGGTCGCCTCGATGAGCAGGACGGAGCCGTCCTCGAGGGCCTGCCGCATCGACGCCCGCAGCACGAGGGGGTGCGCGGAGCAGACGGAGGTGATCCCGACGGTGTCGCCGCCGCGGTGCCGACGGACGATGGCTTCGACCTGGTTCATGTCGTGGGGTTCCTTCCAGCGCGGTGAGCGCGATCCGTGGTCGACGACGGGACGTCGACCGGGAACGGGTGCATCGGGACCAGCATGGCGGTTCCCGACGCACCCGATGGTGGTGCGGCGGCGATCAGTGGAGACGCAGCGCCTGTGGGATCCGGTCGCCGTGCGCCTCGAGCAGCTCGTCGCACATCGCGTGGATGTCGTCCAGGCTCAGCGACGCGGCGGCGTTCGGGTCGAGCATCGCGGCGTGGTACACGTGGTCGCGGTCGCCCTCGAGGACGGCCTTGACCGTGAGTTCCACGACGTTGAGGAACGTCCGGTTGAGCGCGACGAGCTGCGCGGGCAGTGCGCCCACGGACTGCGGGTGCAGGCCGTCGGCGTCGACCGTCGCGGGGACCTCGATCGCGCACTCGTCGGGGAGGTTCGCGATCTTGCCGTTGTTCACGACGTTGACGTACAGGTCCGTCGGCTGACCGGTCACCTGCGCGCGGATGTACTCCGACGCCATCTCCGAGGTGGGCTCGAGCGTGAGTTCCCCGCCGCCCTCGAGGATGTGCTTCGTCTCGTCGAGCTCGTCGAGGTTCTCCTCGGAGCGGCGCAGGTACTCGCCGACCGGGATGCGGAACCGATCGATCGCGGCGTCGTCGTGCATGAGCCACGGCACGTACTCGGCCGAGTGCTCGCTCGACTCGGTGGGGAAGTACCCGAACCGGCGGAAGATCTCGACGCGCACGCGGCGCTGCAGCTCCGGGTCGGCCTCGACGACCTCGCGGAGGCGCGGGTACAGGTCCTCGCCGTCGCGGGTGAACCGGAGGACGAACGCCTGGTGGTTGAAGCCGGCGGTGACGTACTCGATCTCGTCCTGCGGAACGCCGACGAGCTCGGCGAGCTGGCGGTGGGTGTCGCGCACGGAGTGGCACAGGCCGACGACGCGCTGGAAGGGCGTGCTCGCCGCGACCGCCCACGGCAGCATCGCCATCGGGTTGCTGTAGTTGAGGAGCGTGGAGTCGGGCGCGACCTCGGCGAGGTCGTTCCCGATGCCCTGGAGCACGGGGATGGTACGGAGGCCGCGGAAGATGCCGCCGACGCCGATCGTGTCGCCGATCGTCTGACGCAGCCCGTACTTGGCGGGGATGTCGAAGTCGAGGCGGGTCGCCGCGTACCCGCCGACCTGGATCTCGTTGATGACGAAGTCGGCGCCCTCGAGCGCGGCGCGTCGGTCGATGTCGGAGCTGATGCGCGCGCCGGCTCCGGCCAGGTCGGACACCCGGCCGGCGAGGGCCTCGGCGTACCCGAGGCGCTCGGCGTCGATGTCGTGGAGCGACAGCTCAAGCTGTCCCTGGAGCTCCGGGTAGGTGCACAGATCGGTGACGACGTTGCGGGTGAACTCGACGCTCCCGGCGCCGATGAAGGCTACTTTGACCACGCGCTCACCCTGGCACGTCCTGCGCGTTGTGTGCAATCAATGCGCAAGAACTGCGACGCGAACTGCGCGAAGCGGCGGGGGGCGCCATGCGTCGGGCTCAGGCCCGGATGACGCGGCAGCCCTGGCGCTCGATCGCCTCGACGGCGCTGTCCGGAGCGCGCAGGTCGGTCACGAGGACGTCGACGGCTTCCATCGGGCACACTCCGGCCAGCGCGGTCCGGCCGATCTTCGTCGCGTCCGCGAGGACGACCGTCGCCCGTGACCGCTGACTCATCCTGGCGTTCACACGGGCACCCACCGGGTCGTAGTTCGTGCAGCCGGCGGCAGCGTCGACACCGTCCACACCGACGAAGGAGACGTCGATGTGGTAATCGGCGAGGAACGACTCCGCGCTCGGTCCGACGGTCTCCTGACTGCTGGCGCGCACCTCGCCACCCGCCGCGAACACGCGGATCCCGCTGTTGCCCACGAGGCTCGAGGCGACGTTGAGTGCGTTCGTCACGACGGTGAGCCCCGGGCGGCTGCCGAGGTGCTGCGCGAACTCCCAGACGGTGGTCCCACCCGTGAGCCCGATCACCCGCGCGCTGTCCAGGAACCGCAGCGCCGCGAGCGCGATGCGCTGCTTCTCTGCGGCGTCCTGCGAGGTCTTGTACCCGAGCGGGAGGTCGTTGAAGGCGACGTGACGCGTCGCGCCCCCACGCGTGCGGCTGACGAGCTGCTGCTGCTCGAGGACCTCGAGGTCCCGCCGGATGGTGGCCTCCGAGACGTCGAACCGGGCTGCGAGGGACGGGACGTCCATCTCGGCGTGCTCGACGATGGCCGACACGATCTGATTGAGCCTCTGCTTACGCTGCACATGCTCACAGTAGCCACTGCGCATGCACAAGCCAAGAGTACGTGCAGTACGAGCAAGAAAATGCGCGAAAGGGGCCGTTGGTGTGTGAATTCGGTCCTCGTGTTGGCACCCGCGTGCAGATCGTGCAATCGTTCCACCACACCTGCGCACGGTGCGCAGCGAGGAGGGACAGGCGCGACGATGCGTCCCTGTCTCAGAAGGGTCATGAGATGCCATTCACGCGAAAGAGCCTCAAGGGCACCGCGCTCCTGGCGGGTGCGCTGGGGCTGTCACTGCTCGCCAGCGGTTGCTCCGGGAGCTCCTCGTCCGGCGGCTCCGACCAGACCAAGGGCGTCACGATCACCGTGGCGTGGCTGAACCCGCCGCCTCCGCAGGCCGCACTCGACCAGTTCACGAAGAGCACGGGGATCCACGTCAAGTGGACCACCACCGACTGGGACAGCCTCCAGACCAAGATCTCGGCGGCGGCGACCTCGCACACCTACTTCGCCGATGCCACCGACGTCGACTGGTCGCGGGTCGGCCAGCTCGGCCAGCTCGGGTGGTTCTACCCCATGTCCCAGTACCTCGACGTCAAGAGCATGCGGCCGGACATGCCCCAGATGAGCTCGTTCACCTCGAAGGGCACGGTCTACGGCATCCCGTTCGACTCGTCCTACATGGTCACCACGGTGAACAAGGCCGAGTTCGCCAAGGCCGGGATCACGACCATGCCCACGACGATGAGCGAGTACACCAAGGACCTCCGGCAGATCAAGGCGAAGGGCGTCACGGACACCCCGCTGAACATCCCGTTCGCCGCCGCCGAGGGTCTGTCGACGCACTGGTACCAGCTGACGAACGCGTTCGGCGGGTCCGTCCTGGACAAGCAGGGGCGGCCCCAGTTCGCGTCGCCGAGCTCGCCCGGGTACAAGGCGGCCGAGTGGATGGTCGATGCGCTGAAGGACGGCCTCGTCCCCGCCGGCAACATCAACGTCAACGATTCGCAGGGCATGCAGAACCTGATGGCCAAGGGCATCACCGCCGCGACCACATCGGACTACTCGGGCAACGTCGGCAGCCTCTACGACGTCCCCGCGTCCTCCTCGGTGGTGGGCCAGGTCGAGTACATCCCGACCCCCGGCGTCCACGGCCCGGTGGCGAACCTCGGCAACCCGGACGGCATCGGCATCCCGAAGCAGGCGAAGTACCCGAAGGCGGCCGCCGAGTTCATCAAGTGGATGACGTCCTCGAAGAACCAGGCGGCGTTCGCGGGTGCCGACGGGCCCTCCAAGGTGCTCCCGAACTACCCGACGCCCTCGCGCCTCAGTGCCATGAAGGCCCTGACGACGTCCGGCCACCTGGCACAGGGCCAGGAGCTGACCACGCTCCTCGAGGGCTCGAAGGCCGTCTTCCCGGCCGGCGCACCGTCCTGGTACCCGCAGTTCTCCCGGGCCGTGAACACGAACCTGCACGCTGCGGCCGTGGGCAACGAGTCCGTCAGCGCCGCCATCAAGGCGATCGTGAAGACCACGAACTCGCTCGCGAAGGGGAACTCGTGACCCTGGTCCTGCCCTGCACCGCGACGGAGGTGACGACCCCGTGAGTGCCGGTACGAGCACCACGTCCGGTGCGACTCGGATCGCGCGGAGGAACGGCCGCGCGAACGCTCCTCGGCCGACACCGGGTCGTGGGCGGCGACGGTTCGACCTCCTGCCCTACGCGCTGGTCACGCCCCTGGCGCTGTTCATCGTCGTCCTGGCCCTCGTCCCAGCGGCGATCACGCTGGTCGAGGCGTTCTTCAAGGCCCAGCCGCTCGACCCGCCGAACTCCTTCGTCGGGCTCGGCAACTTCGTGAAGCTGTTCCAGGACGACACGATCGTCTCGAGCGTGGTGAACACGGCCTACTACGTCGTCATCGGCGTCGTGGTCTCGACCGTGCTGGGGATCGTCATGGCGGTCACCCTGCAGAAGCCGTTCGTCGGACGGTCCGTGCTCATCGCGGTCCTCATCCTGCCGTGGGCGCTGCCGGGCGTGGTCGAGGGCATCGTCTGGTCGGGCATCTGGGACAGCAACACCGGTCTGCTCAACAGCGTGCTGTCGTCGCTCCACCTGATCGACCACTACCAGGTGTTCCTCGGCCAGAACCGATTCGTCACCATCCTGGTGATCGAGATCGTCCAGGTGTGGCAGATGACCCCGCTGTCCACACTGCTCGTGCTGGCGGCCTTGCAGAACATCCCCGGCGAGCTGTACGAAGCGGCGTCGATCGACGGTGCGACGGGCTGGAAGTCGTTCCTCCAGGTGACGCTGCCGCTCGCTCGTCCGGGCATCGCGATCGCGATGGTGCAGGCCATCATCGCGACGCTCAACGTGTTCGACCAGCCGTACGTGTTGAACGGCGCTGCCTCGACCGGAGCCTCGGTGACCGAGCAGACCTACTTCGTCAGCTTCCAGAACCTGGACTTCGGCGAGGGGTACGCGCTGTCGCTCCTCATCACCATCGCAACGGTCGTGGTCTCCCTGGCCGTCGTGCGACTCGTCTACAAGCCGGTGGAGTTCTGATGCACCGTCGTTCCGTCGCGCGCCCCCTGGGCGTCGCGTTCATCGTCCTCTGGACGCTCGTCCCGCTGTACTGGGTGCTCAACACGAGCCTCCAGACGGATCAGCAGATCAGCGCGAAGCCGGCCAACTACATCCCGCCGACGCCGACGTTCGCCAACTACGCGACCCTGCTCGGAGGCAGTGGGGACGTGGCCTCGTCGGTCCGGCAGTCGACGCTCAACATCTTCGTCGAGTGCGGCGGGGCGACGATCGTCACCGTCGTGCTCGCGACGATCGCGGCGTACGCGTTCGCCCGGATGACGTTCCGTGGTCGGAACGTGCTGTTCTACGCGGTCCTCGCGACGATGGCCTTCCCCGCCTACGCGACGCTCATCCCGCTCTACGAGATGCTCAGCACCGCCGGGCTCGTGAACACGTACACCGGCATCGTGCTCGTGTACGTGTCGGGGTTCCTGCCGCTCGCCACGTGGATCCTCTACAACTACATGTCGAGCCTGCCCCTGGCGCTCGAGGAGGCCGGGTCGATGGACGGCGCCAGTCGGCTCGGCGTGCTCTGGCACATCGTGCTGCCGCTCGCCCGCCCGGGCATCGTCTCGACGGCGATCATCACGTTCCTGTCCGCCTGGGCGCAGTTCCTGTTCCCGCTCGTGCTGTCGAGCGACATCTCGACCCAACCGCTCACGGTCGTGATCGCCGCGCTGCAGGGGCGGCACACGGTGCCGTACTCCCTGATGAGCGCGGCGGGCGTCCTCGCGGTCGTCGTCCCGGCCGCCATCGCGGTCGTGCTCAACCGGTACATCGTCAGCGGCCTCCTCACGGGGAGCGTCAAGTGAATCGAGGCGGGGCGTTCGTCCTCATCGGCGCGGGCAGCACGGTGTTCACTCCGGGCCTCCTGACCGATCTCGCCCGCGCGGCGGCGTTCGACGACGTCACGGTCCGCCTGGTCGACGTCGCTCCCGAGGCGGCGGAGACCATGGCGGCCGTGGGGCGCCGGATCGCCGCGCAGTACGGATCGCACATGCGCGTCGAGGCGGTGCACGACCGGCGTGAGGCCCTGCGGGGCGCGCAGTTCGTCACGACGACCATCGCCGTCGGGTCGGCCGCCGGATGGCGGCGTGACCTCGAGGTACCGGAACGGTTCGGGATCCGGCAGACGGTCGGCGACAGCGTCGGACCGGGCGGCGTCCTCCGCGCGCTCCGACACGTCCCGGAGATCGTCGCGATCGGCCGCGACATCGCCGATGTCGCTCCAGACGCCATCCTGTTCAACTACAGCAATCCCCTCACCGCGAACGTCCGGGCCGTCACCCGCGAGACGGGCATCCGTGCCGTCGGGCTCTGTCACGGCACGATGCACACCAAGAGCGCGCTCGCCCGGGCGCTCGAGGTCCCCGAGCAGGAGATCACAACGACGTTCGGCGGGCTGAACCACCTGTCCTGGCTGATGGACATCCGGACGGCGGACCAGGACCTGTACCCGCGCCTCCGCGAGCTCGTCGAAGCGCAGGCCGGTGGCGCCGATGCTCCCTCCGACTGGAGCGAGGGCCCGCACGCGCCGGTGTCGGCGGACCTCATGCGGACGTTCGGGCTGTACCCGGCGCCCGGCGACCGGCACGTGGCGGAGTTCTTCGCCGACCACCTCGGTCCGGCCGGCGCGGGGGAGCTCCCGTGGGGCCTCCAGGCCGGCCTCGACGCGACACGCGAGTACATCGGCGAGAAGTCGCGACTCTGGGACGAGCTGCGCGAGCTCGCGGACGGTGACCGGCCGGTGCCGCCGCCGTCCGACCAGGAGGCGGAACGACTCGTCGCCATGGCGACGGCGATCCGCACGGGCCGGACCCACGTCGAGCTCGCGGTCAACCTCCCGAACCACGGTCTCATCGGGAACCTCCCCGAGACCGCGGTCGTCGAGGTGCCGGCCGCCGTCGGTGCCGACGGCGTGCGCGGCGTGTCCGTCGGGGACCTCCCCGCCGGCATCGCCGCGGTGCTCACCGCCCGGGCGCTCCAGCAGGAGCTCGTCGTCGACGCAGCACTGCGCGGTGATCGCACGCTCGCGATCCAGGCGCTCGTGCTCGACCCGCTCGTGCCCGACCGGGCGACGGCCACCGCGATCCTCGACGCCGCGGTCGCCGAGGACCCGACCACCCTCCGTGCCGGCACCGAGCACGGTCTCGCCACCGTCTGAGCGCGACCACCTCGACCACGTCACCGGGTCGGCCCCGAGGGGTCGCCCCTCAGCCTCACCATCAGGAGAACCACCATGACCGAGACCAACCCCGACATCGATGTCGACCTCGCGGCCGCAGGGGCGACCGCGACCTTCCGGGAGATCAGACAGCAGCCCGACGTGTGGCTCGAGGCGGCATCGATCGTGCAGGGGCGCCGCGCCGACCTCGACGCGTTCCTCGCACCGCTCCTCGCGCACGACGACCTGCGCATCGTCTTCACCGGTGCCGGGACCTCGGCGTTCGCCGGCGGCGTCGTGGCCCCGACGGTGGCCCGCGCCACCGGTCGACGCGTCGAGAGCATCGCGACGACCGACATCGTGTCGAACCCCCGGCACTACCTCGCCGAGGACGTCCCCACGTTGCTGGTGTCGTTCGCCCGGTCCGGGAACAGTCCCGAGAGCGTGGCGGCGACGCGGCTGACCGACCAGGTCCTCGGCGATGCCTCCCACCTCGTCATCACCTGCAACGCCGGCGGTGCGCTCGCACAGGAGCACCAGGAACGGCCCGACTCGTTCGTGCTGCTCATGCCGCAGCGTTCGGACGACGCCGGCTTCGCGATGACGTCGAGCTTCACGTCGATGATGCTCAGCGCGCTGCTGGCCTTCCTCGGCGACGCCCCCGAGACGGTCGCGGCGCTGTCCAGCGCGGCGGACCAGGTGATCGGGGAGGACTGGGACTCGATCAAGGGGCTCGCGCAGGACGGCCTCCGGCGACTCGTGTACCTCGGCAGTGGTCCGCTCGCCGCACTGGCGCAGGAGTCCGCGCTCAAGACCCTCGAGCTGACCGCCGGCGGCGTCGTGAGCTACCACGACTCGTCGCTCGGGTTCCGGCACGGGCCCAAGGCCGTCCTCGACGCCGAGACGCTCGTGGTGGTCTACATCTCGAACGACCCGTACACGCGGTCCTACGACCTCGACATCGTGGCGGAGCTGCGTACCGCGATCGGCGCCTCCCGGGTGCTGTCGGTCGCGACCGACGGCGTCGGCGAGGGAGCGATCGTGCTCGAGGGCCTGCGCGGCACGGACGACGGGTACCTCGCGATCGCGTACATCCTGGTCGCGCAGATCCTCGCGCTCTCGTTCGCGCTCCGGGTCGGGACGACGCCGGACAACCCGTTCCCCGGCGGCGACGTGAACCGGGTCGTGCAGGGTGTGCACATCCACGAGCTCGAGGACTCCGCCGGGGACGGTCGCTGACGTGGCGGTCTTCCTGGGCGTCGACGGCGGGGGCACGAAGACCGCCTTCGTCCTGCTCGACGACGACGGACGGGAACTCGGGGCGGTCGAGGGCGCGAGCGCCTACCACCTCGAGCACGGGCTGCCGCACGTGCGGCAGGTGCTCGTCGAGGGCGTCGCCGCGGTGACGGCGGCGGCGGGGACCACCGCCGATGCCATCACCTACGCGTTCATCGCGATCCCCACCTACGGCGAGGCCAGTCACGAGGTGGCCGTCCTCGACGAGCTCCCTGCGCAGGCGCTCGGACACGACCGGTACCGGTGCGGCAACGACATGATCGCGGGTTGGGCCGGCTCCCTCGCCGACGCCGACGGGATCAACGTCGTCGCCGGGACGGGCAGCCTCACCTACGGCGAACGGGCCGGGGCGTCGTCACGTGTCGGCGGCTGGGGGGAGCTGTTCGGCGACGAGGGGTCCGGGTACTGGATCGGTCTGGAGGCGCTCTTCGCGTTCGCCCGCATGAGTGACGGACGGCTGCCGCGTACCTCGCTGCACGACCGTGTCCGTGACGCGGTCGGGGTCGAGACGGACCTGGACATGATCGACGTGGTGCTCACCCGGTGGGGGCGGAGCCGCGGCCGGATCGCGTCGCTGTCCCGCCTCGTCGTCGAGGCGGCGCAGGACGACGACGCCGCCGCGACGCGGATCGTCGAGCGCGCGGTCGACCACCTGGTGGAACTCGTCGAGGCGACGAAGCGCAACCTCGGGTTCGGCGCGGACGAGCCGGTACCCGTGTCGTACTCGGGCGGCGTCTTCAGGGCCGAACTCGTCCGGACCGGGTTCGAGCGCGCCCTCCGCGCTCGGTCGGACCGGTACGACGTGCGGAGCCCGCGGTTCCCCTCGGACATCGGCGCCGCCCTCCACGCGGCCAAGCTCGCCGGACAGCCGCTCGGCGAGGCCGCACTGGCACGCCTGTCCGCCGGTCGGACGGTCTGATCCATGTCCTCCACCGCAGCGGTGACGCGGTACGACACCATGCCGTACAACCGGGTCGGGCGGAGCGGACTGCTGCTGCCGGCCATCGCCCTGGGTCTGTGGCAGAACTTCGGGGACGATCGCCCGTACGCGACACAGCGGGCGATCGTCCGTCGGGCGTTCGACCTGGGCGTCACCCACTTCGACCTCGCGAACAACTACGGGCCGCCGTACGGCAGCGCCGAGGTCACGTTCGGCCGGGTGCTCCGGGAGGACCTCCGCCACCACCGCGACGAGCTGATCGTCTCGACGAAGGCCGGGTACGACATGTGGGCCGGGCCGTACGGCGAGTTCGGGTCCCGCAAGTCCATGATCGCCTCGCTCGACCAGAGCCTGGGGCGGCTCGGGCTCGAGTACGTCGACGTGTTCTACTCGCACCGGTACGACCCGGACACGCCGATCGAGGAAACGATGGGCGCCCTGGCGTCCGCCGTCACGAGCGGCAAGGCACTCTACGTCGGCGTCTCCAACCACGACGCCGACCAGACCCGGCGTGCGGCCGCGGCGCTCGCCGACCTCGGCGTGCCGCTCCTGGTCAACCAGCCGCCGTACTCGATGTTCGACCGGGAGGCCGAGCACGCGTTGATCCCGACGCTCGCGGAGCTCGGCACGGGAGCGGTGGTGTACTCACCGCTCGCGCAGGGGCTGCTCACGGATCGCTACCTCGGTGCCACGATCCCGGGTGACTCGCGTGTCGTGGCCGGGCGCGACCTCCCGGCGTCCGCGCTCGACGGCCCCTACCGGGACCGCGCTCGCGCGCTCGCCGCCATCGCGGCGGACCGCGGGCAGACGTTGGCGCAGCTCGCCCTGACCTGGGTCCTGCGCCACCCGGAGGTCGCGTCGGCACTGGTCGGGGCCTCCAGCGTGCCGCAGCTCGAGCAGAACCTCCGCGCGGCGACGGCTCCGCCGCTCACCCCTGCCGAACTCGCCGCGATCGAGCCGTACGCCGTCGACGGCACGGCCGCGTGAGCTGAGGGCCCGATCCGTCCACCGGGGCGAAGCACGACGGGGTCGTCGGTGTCACCGACGACCCCTTCTGACTGCGCATTCGTACAGTTCTGCGACCGTGCGGCAGCGTCAGCGGATGTTTCCTGCTTGTTTCGCGGGCCTGTGGACCAGAACCGATCAGTGCTGGTGCTCGTTTGATTGCCAGTCGTTCGAACGGTGCAATAGCGTTCCCTCCACCGCGGCACCACCGACCGGCTCGCCGCTCCGACGAGGTCGCTCAGGCCCCGCTCCAAGCGTGGCCGTGACGGGTGCCGAGGACGACTCGCGCGGCCCCGTCCGACGGCGCCGTCTCGTCCCGCTTGAACGAAGGAGTTCACGTGTTCCCCAGGACCATCAACCGCCGGGGTGCCGCCGTGCTCCGTCGTGGCGCCGTTCTCGGCGTCGCCACGGTCGCGATCGCGGCCGCCCTCACCGGCTGCGCCTCGTCCACCTCGTCGGGCGCCCTCGACACGAAGGCGAAGGTGCACCTGACCGTCTGGTCCGGCCAGGACGACCAGGCCGAGCAGATCCTCCAGCACCTCGTGTCGGAGTTCGAGCAGCAGCACCCGAACGTCTCGATCGACCTGTCCTCGGGCGCCTCGTCCACCGACCAGCTCCTCCAGAAGCTCTCCGCGTCCTTCGCGGCGAGCACCTACCCCGACGTCTCCTACACGTACGGATCGTGGGCCAGCCAGCTCGAGCAGTCCGGCCGCACGCTCGACATCACGAAGGACGTCGCCAAGCCGTCGGTCGGGTGGGACGAGTTCTCCGCCGCGGCGCGGGCCACCGCCCGGCCGACCGGGAAGAAGACGATCGGGTTCCCCGCGGTCGTCGACGACCTGTCGCTGCTCTACAACAAGACCGTCTTCGACAAGGCGCACGTCGCCTACCCGACGGCGGACTGGACCTGGGCCGACTTCCGGAAGGCGGCGAAGCAGCTCACCGATCCGGGGACGAACACCTACGGCTACGGCTACTCCGTGTCGGGGAGCGAGGAGACGACCTGGCAGTTGTGGCCGCACCTCTGGCAGAACGGTGGGTCCATCCTGTCGAGCAACGGCAAGAAGGCGACGTTCGACTCGACGGCGGGCGTCGACGCCCTCACCTACCTGCGTGACCTCGCGATCACCGACAAGAGCGTCTACCTCGACCAGACCGACACGAAGTTCGCGCAGCTGTTCGAGAGCAACCACATCGGCATGATCACCTCCGGCCCCTGGGAACTGTCGGCGCTCAAGACCGCGGGGACCTCGTACGGCGTGGTGCGGCTCCCCGGGACGAACGGCGACCACCAGACGGTGTCCGGACCCGACCTGTGGACCCTGTTCGACCACCACGACGCCGACCGTGCCTACTGGGCCGAGCGGTTCACCCAGTGGCTGACGTCGGACGAGCAGGACGAGCAGTTCAACGTGTCGTACGGCAACCTGCCGCTCCGCTCGAGCGAGGCCGACAGTGCCGAGTTCCAGCAGCAGGTCACGGCGCTCCCCGGGCTCGAGGTGATGGAGCAGAACTCGGCCAACGCCAAGCAGGCCCGGCCGACGGTCCCCGGGTACAACGGGCTGTCCCAAGCGGTCGGTGCCGCGGTGTCACAGGTCCTGCAGGGCCAGGGGACGCCCTCGTCAGCATTGAAGACGGCCACCGTCGCAGCCGACAAAGCGCTCGCGGGCAAGTAGGAGGCGACCGTGACCACGTTCGCGCTCCGACCACGGGAGACCACCACGGCGGCGGCCGCCGCCGGACGCCGGCGGAGGTCGTTCCGGGACGGACTGGAAGGCTGGGGGTTCATCACCCCTGCCCTCGTCATCGTGCTCGGGCTCACCGTCTTCCCCGGGGTGTGGGCCCTCGTCCTCTCGTTCCAGAAGTGGGACGGGTTCAGCGCCGCGGTCTCCGTCGGGGCGCAGAACTACCAGGCGCTGCTCTCGGACGGGGAACTGCACGCCGCCGTCCTGCACACGCTGCTCTACACGGTCCTGTTCGTGCCGGCATCGGTGCTCCTCGGGCTGTTCCTGGCCGTGGCGCTGAACCGGCGGATCCGGTTCATCGGCCTCTACCGAACGGCGATCTTCGTGCCGTTCGTCGCGTCGGCGGCCGCCACCGGCATCCTGACCACCTACCTCTTCAGCCCGCAGTTCGGGCTCGTCAACAACGTGCTGCGGGTGGTGCACCTGCCGCAGCAGGGATGGCTCGAGGACCGCCACGAGGCCATGATCGTCGTCACGATCATGTCCCTGTGGGGCCAGGCGGCGTTCACGACGGTGATCTACCTCGCCGCGCTCCAGGACGTCCCCGGTGACGTCATCGAGGCGGCTCGGATCGACGGGGCGAACTCGTGGCAGGTCTTCTGGCGGGTGGTGTGGCCGTCGCTCGCGCCCGTCACGGTGTTCGTCGGCATCTACCAGGCCCTGGAGGCGCTCCAGCTGTTCGACCTCGTGTACGCCACCACCCGCGGCGGGCCGCTCGACGCCACCGAAACGATCGTCTCCTACCTCTGGAAGGTCTCGTTCCAGGGCCTCCAGTTCGGCTACGGCTCGGCGATCGCGTACGCGATGTTCTTCGTCACCCTCATCCTCACGGTGTCCGTGACCGTGTACACGCGCACCTCCGGAAGGCGGTCCCGCTGATGGCCATCGACCTCCCCACCCTGTCCGCCGAGCACGGGCGCACCCGGACCCGGCCGCTCCCCGCGCCGCTCGCCCGCCGGCGCCGGAGGCTCCCCTTCAGCGGCTGGCACTTCCTGCTGGTCCCGGTGGCGTTCCTGTTCCTCCTGCCGTTCCTCGAGATGTTCATCACGTCGGTGGAACCGGCCGCCGAGATCAACGCGTTCCCGCCGGCCTTCATCCCCTCGCACGTGACGCTCGACGGGTTCCGGCAGCTGTTCGCGCAGTCGGACATCCTGCACTGGCTGCTCAACACCGTCATCGTGTCCGCGGCGGCGGTCGGCTCCCACCTCGTGCTGTGCTCGCTCGCCGGCTACGGCTTCGCGCGGCTGTCGTTCCCGGGCCGCTCGTTCGCGTTCCTCGCGGTCCTCGCCACGATCATGATCCCGACACAGCTGCTCATGGTGCCGACGTACGTCATGTTCGCCCGGGTCGGGCTCATCGACCACCTCGGCGCGGCCATCGTCCCGTGGCTCGCCTCGGCGTTCGGGATCTTCCTGATGCGGCAGTTCTTCCTGTCGCTCCCCGCGGAACTCGAGGAGGCCGGCCTCCTCGACGGGTGCACGCGCCTCCAGGTGTTCTTCCGGATCATCCTGCCGCTGGCCCGGCCGGCGCTGGCGACGCTCGCGATCTTCACCCTGCTCGGCTCCTGGAACGACCTCGTCTGGCCGCTCATCGCGATCAACAACGAGCACGCGTTCACGCTGCAGCTCGGCCTGACGAACTTCCAGGGCTCGCGACGGACGGAGTGGTCCCTGCTCATGGCGGGCAACGTGATCGCCACGCTGCCGCTGATCCTGTTCTTCCTGGCCGCGCAGAAGCAGTTCGTCGCGACGATGACCTTCGCGGGCCTGAAGGGATGACGCAGCACTGGATGTCTCGACGCAGCACGCGAGCGAGCGAGCGAGGACGACGGCGCACCGCGCGCCGTCCGGAGGAGGAATGATGGCAACACCCGACTGGGACCGCGTCGCCGAGCTACGACTGACCGACTGGCGGCCGCGCGCGCAGGTCCGCCTGCCGCACACCACGGTCACGCGGAGCGCCGTCCCCTGCGTCGACGTCCACAACCACCTCGGACGCTGGCTCAGCGACGACGGCGACTGGATGATCACCGACCCGGCCGACCTCGTGCGCACCATGGACGCCGCGAACGTCGCCACCGTCGTGAACCTCGACGGCATGTGGGGCGACGAGGTGGACGCGAACGTCGAGCGGTACGACCGTGCGTTCCCCGGGCGGTTCGTGACGTTCTGTCAGTTGGACTGGCCGCTCCTCGGCGAACCGGACGGCGAGGAGCGGCTGCTCGCCTCCCTCGACGACAGCAAGCGGCGTGGTGCACGCGGTCTGAAGGTGTGGAAGAACCTCGGGCTGCGGGTGCACGACGCCGACGGCGCCGTGATCCTGCCGGACGACCCCCGCGTGGTGCGCGTCCTCGGTCACGCCGGTGACATCGGCCTGCCGGTCCTGATCCACGTGGCCGACCCGATGGCGTTCTTCGAACCGCTCGACGAGCACAACGAGCGGCTCGACGAACTGGGGCACGAGCGCGACTGGTGGTTCGGCGACCGCTCGGTCTTCCCGACGTTCGACCGGATCCTCGACGCCCTGGAGGCCCTCGTGGTCGCCACCCCGCAGACGACCTACATCGGCGCGCACGTCGGGTGCGTCGCCGAGGACCTGGACCGGGTCGAGCGGCTCCTCGAGCGCGCGCCGAACTTCACCGTGGACACCGGCGGTCGGATGGCCGAGCTGGGTCGGCAGCCCCGCCGGTTCCGCGCCCTCGTCGAGCGGTTCCCCGATCGCGTGTTGTTCGGATCGGACGTCTACCCGGTCGACGCGGAGGCCTACCCGCTCTTCTACCGCTTCCTCGAGACCGAGGACGAGAGCTTCGACTACGCACCCGGCGCCGCCGTGCCGCCGCAGGGGCGCTGGCAGGTGTCGGGCGTGGGACTCAGCGGCTCCTCGCTCGAGCAGGTGTACGCGGGCAACGCCCGTCGCGTGCTGGGCCTGTGACCGCGGGACGCCGGGTGGCCGACGTCGTCGTGCTCGGCGCCGGGATCTCCGGAACGAGCGTCGCACTGCGGCTCGCCGAGCGCGGTGTCGCGGTCACCCTCGTCGACGCGGGGCTCCCCGGCCGAGCGACCACCGCGGGGGCCGGCATCATCTCGCCGTTCGGCCTGGCGCCGGGCGACACGGACCCGCGGTGGACGCGCGTGGTCGACGCGGCCGTCGCCCGGTACCCGGGCCTCCTGCGCGACCTCGGCGACGACGCCACCACGCGCGCCGACTACGCGATCGTCGACGAGGTCGTCGTGGCCGCCGATGAGGAGGAACGCGGCGCACTCGCGGCCCTGGCCGCACGGGCGGCGGAACGGGACCCCGGCGGAGCGGCAGGCGAGGCACCCGTGTTCCTGGAGGGCCGGGAACTCCGCGAGCGATGGCCCGCGGTCGATCCCGACCTGCAGGGACTCCTGCTCGCCGGCACCGCCAGGGTGGACGGCCACGCGCTCACGGCTGTGCTCCTGGATGCCGCGGTCCGGTCGGGGGTCGAGGTCGTCCCCGGACGCGCGGAGCTCCGTCGTGCCGGATCCCGGGCCATCGTCGAGGTCGACGGGGCGCCCGTGGTCGCCGACACCGTCGTGATCGCGACCGGGGCGTGGTCCGCATCGATGCTGACGACCGCGGGCGTGCCGACCTCCGTCACGGCGGACCGCGGTCAGATCGTGCACCTCGCGGCGGGGTGGCTGCCCACCGAGCGGCTCCCGGTCCTCAAGACCTTCGCCGGACCGTACGTCATCGGGTTCAGCGGAGGACGCATCGTGGCCGGTGCGACCCACGGGACCAGCCCCGACCACGACGCCGAGGTCCGAGCGGGCGACCAACGGACGGTGTTGCAGGACGCGCTGCGCGTCGCGCCCGGGCTCACCACCGCGCGGATCGTCGAGACCCGCGTCGGGCTGCGTCCGGCCTCGGCCGACGGGTTCCCGCTGGTCGGGCGGTCCCGGCTGGACGACGTGTTCGTGGCCACCGGGTTCGGCTCGTGGGGGCTCACGCTCGGCCCCCTCCTCGGCGAGGTGCTCGCCGACCAGGTCCTCGGCGGCCCCGTCCACCCGGTGGCCGACCTCGTCGATCCACTCCGGGTGCCCGTCGCCGTGCCCGAGGGCGCTCCGGGGGAGTGAACCGCCGAGCCGCCCCGCGGACCACCGGTCCCCGGGGCGGCTCGGCGAACGGCGCAGCGATCCGCCGCGCCGTGCCCCCACCGAGTGGGCAGGGGCACGGCGCGGGTCACGACCAGGTCGACGGGACGTGCACCCGGAGCGGCTCGGGCAAGAGGTCGCCGTGCGCGTCCACGAGGTCGTTGCACATGGCCCAGATCTGCTCGGGCGTCAGGGTCGAACTCGCGTTCGGGTCGACGAGCACGGCCTGGCGCACGAGCAGGGGATCGCCGGTCTGCGCCGCGGCCACGGCGAGCTCGGCGACCGACACGTAGTTGCGGTTCTGCGCGGCGCACTGCAGCGGCAGGTTCCCGATGCGGTGCGGCGCGAGGCCGCCCGCGTCGATCGTGCACGGCACCTCGACGGCGGCCCCGGTCGGCAGGTCGTCGATGAGCCCGCGGTTCGGCACGTTCGCGTGGATGACCCGTTCGGTGCCGGTCACCATCGAGTGGATGATCAGCGGTGCGTACTCGGCGGCGCCGTTGTCGTGGAGTTCGAGATCGGTCCCCGAGGCCAGGCGTGTCCGTGCGTCCTCGAACTCGTCGACGTTCGCTGCGCTGATGTCGAGGTACTGGAGCGGTTCGATCCGGTACCGGGCGATCTGCTCGGGGGAGCGGAGGAACCACGACAGGTACTCGGAGGAGTGCTCGCTGGTCTCCGTCGGGTAGAACCCGAACCGTTCGAACATCTCGACCCGGACGCGTCGCTGCAGTTCCGGCTCGGAGCGGATCCGCTCGCGCAGTCGCGGGTACAGGTCCTCGCCGTCGCGGGACCACTCGAGCAACCACGCCTGGTGGTTGACGCCCGCAGCACGGTAGTGCGTGCCCTCGAGCGGGACGCCGACGAGCTCACACAGCTCGTGGGCGGTCCAGTAGACGCTGTGGCAGAGACCGACCGACCGGATGTCCGGCGCGACGACCGACAGCCACCACACGTTCATCGCCATCGGGTTGGTGTAGTTCATGAGGAGGGCGTCGGGGCACACCGCTCGCATGTCGGCGGTCAGGGCGGTCAGGAACGGGAACGTCCGGAGGCCGCGGAAGACACCCCCGACACCGGTGGTGTCCCCGATCGTCTGCTGCAGGCCGTAGCGCGCCGGGATCTCCAGGTCCTTCCGGGTGCCGTCGATGCCGCCGATCTGCACCATGTTGATGACGAAGTCGCTGCCTTCAAGAGCCAGTCTGCGGTCGAGGCTCGCGACGATCGTGGCGCGCGCGCCGAGCCGCTCGTTCACCTGCTTCGCGGTGCCCTCGGCCACCGCGAGTCGGTCGGGGTCGATGTCGTGGAGCGCGACGGTGACGTCGGCGAGTTCGGGGAAGCGGAGGAGGTCGGTCAGCAGCTGGCGCGTGAACACGACGCTGCCGGCGCCGATGAAGGTAACCCGTGTCATGGTGCTGATCCTCGTCAGCAGTGCGCGGATCACCAACGGTTTCGCGCGGAACACCCGCAAGTGGACAACAGGAATGAGCGAGTGCGCGCTCCCAGTAGCATCGAGGCATGACCTACCAGGGCGGCCGGGCGGACCCGCACCCGCGCGCGACCTCGGTCAAACGATCGCAGCGCATGCTCGCCATCCTCGAGCGCCTCGCCGAGAGCGGAAGCCTCAGTCTCGAGTCGCTCTCGGCGGAACTCGCGGTGTCCCCGGCGACGATCCGGCGCGACCTCGCCGACCTCGAGGACCAGCAACTCCTGCGTCGTACCCACGGCGGTGCGAAGACCTTCGACACCGCGATCGAACTCCCGGTGCAGCTGAAGGACACCCGCTTCCGTGAGGCGAAGGCGCTGATCGCCCGGAGAGCAGCGCAACTCATCCCGTCGGGCAGGTACGTCGTCGCCCTCTCCGGTGGCACCACGACGACCGAGGTGGCGCGGGTGCTGGCCACGCGCCGCGAACTCACCATCGTGACCAACTCCCTCACGACCGCGACACAGCTGGCGTCGCGACCCACCCTGCAGGTCATCATGACGGGCGGTCTCGTCCGACCACACTCGTTCGAACTGGTCGGCGTGCTCGCGGAGAACACCTTCAACGCGATCAACGTGGGCACCGCGATCCTCGGCGTCGACGGCATCACCGCCGCGGCCGGAGCCACCACCCACGACGAGGTCGAGGCCCGCACGAACCACGCGATGGTGACGCACGCGCAACGCACGGTCGTCGTGGCCGACGGCTCGAAGGTGGGGCGTGTGACGCTGGCGAGCGTGGCGACCTGCGACCAGGTCCACGACCTCGTGACGGACTCGACCGCCGACCCGGCCGCGCTCGAGGAGCTCCGGGACGCCGGGGTCCGGGTGCACGTCGCCGACGCGTGAGGGCCGGCCGGGGGACCGGTCGCCCGGCACTCGTCCCCGCGGGGGTCGTGCCATCCTGGGAACCGATCGAACACGAGCACGGCGAGCAACGACGCCGACCGAAGGAGCAGACACACGTGATCGCAGGCATCGAGACGGGCGGGACGAAGGTCATCTGCGGGGTGGTCTCCGAGGACGACCCCCAGCGGCTGCTCAGCACGACCCGGATCCCCACGACCACGCCCGACGAGACCACCACCGCGATCAACGCCTTCCTCGCCGAGGCCGAGGCGTCGTCGTCCGAGCCGGTCACCGCGCTCGGGGTGGCGTCGTTCGGCCCCGTCAACGTCGACCCCGCCGAGGACCGCTGGGGCTGGGTCACCGGGACGCCCAAGCCGGGATGGGCGGACCAGGACCTGCTCGGACGGATCCCCCTGGCCTCCCGGGTCCCGACCGTGATCATGGCCGACGTGGGCAGCGCGGCCCTCGGCGAAGCGACCTGGGGCGCGGGGCGCGACGTCGACCGCGTCGGGTACGCGACGTTCGGGACCGGCGTGGGCGTCGGCCTCGCGCTCGGCGGCCGACTGCTGCACGGGAACGGCTACCCCGAGATGGGGCACGTCATCGTCCGCAAGCACCCGCAGGACGACTTCGTCGGCAGCTGCCCGTTCCACGGCGACTGCCTCGAGGGGCTCGCGTCCGGGCCGGCCGTGATCGGTCGATGGGGACACGACGCTTCCTCGTTCACCGACCCGGAGGAGCAGGCCCTCGCCTACGAGATGCTCGGTTCGTACATCGCGCAGCTCGCCCTCACAGCGGCGATCACCGCCGGTGTGCAGCGCTTCGTCGTCGGCGGCGGGGTGCTCAAGTCCCCGGGGCTGTTCGACGCCGTGCGGGCGCAGTTGCCGATCCTGTCCGGTGGGCCCGGCGCGGGGCACGCCGCGTCGCTCGACGCACCGGACTTCCTGGCGCAGCCGGCGCTCGGGGACCACTCGGGCGTGCTCGGGGCCGTCGCGGCGGCGCTGACGCTCGAGCGCTGACCCGATCCCGGGCGACTGCGCGCCTGGACGACGACTGCGCGCCTGGACGACGACTGCGCGCCTGGACGACGACTGCGCGCCTGGACGACTGCGCCGTCGCGACGACAGCGCGGTCGTCGTCGGCGCGCGCCCTTCCGGAAGCCCCGCGCCCGCCCGAAGCGCGCTACGGCCGGTAGTCGCCCCGTCGTCGGTACAGTGCCGCGGCGGACTGGTCGGCGAACGGCTTCACGCCGTGCATCCCGCCGACCGTCTTCACGGCGGTGCTGAGCAGCCACGCTGCCGTTCGTGCTGCCATGGTGATGATCCGCATGCTGACTGCCCCCTCGTGGTGATCGCGAGGCTAGCCCCTCCCGCGTGCTCCCGTCACGGTCCATCGCGGGCGTTGAGCCGCAGTACGGACGACGAGCCGGGGCGATGCGCGGCGCACTGTCCGGAACCCGGTTCGGGCGGCAGCGGCAGCGGCGGCAGCGGCAGCAGCGGCGGAGCGCAGGCGCAGCGTCGGCGGCCGCGCGCCGCGTCAACGCCTGGGCACGGCCGCGAGCCGCCGGAACCCCTCGTCGAGCGACACCGCGGGCGTCCACCCGAGGTCGGCCCGGGTCCGCCGCTGGTCGAACCAGTGCGAGGTCGACATCTGCTCGGCCAGGAACCGCGTCATCGGCGGCTCGTCGCGCCCGGGTCGGACGCGCCACAGCGCCTCGACGGCGGACCCCGCGACCCGGGCGAGCCCCGCCGGCACGTGCAGCGTCGGCGCCGGCACGCCCGACGCCCGACAGATCCCCGCCAGGAGTTCCGCCACCGGGCGTGGCTCGCCGTTCGTGACGACGTACGCGTTGCCGTGGACGTCCTCGGCCCGGTCGAGTGCGGCCACCATGGCGCTCGCCGCGTTGTCGACGTACGTCGTGTCGATCAGGGCCGCCCCCGCGTCGAGCAGCGGCAGCCGCCCCGCCCGGGCGCGCTCGACGATCCGGCCGACGAGCTGGGTGTCGCCCGGACCCCACACCAGGTGCGGGCGCACCGCGACGACGGCGAACCCGGGAGCGTCGGCCGCCAGCGCAGCGAGCTCGGCCTGCGCCTTCGTGCGGGCGTAGTCCCCACGTGCGCGGAACGGATCGGCGGGCGCGGCGTCGTCGCCGACGATCGAGGCGCCGGCGTGCGCCACCGAGGGCGAGGACACGAACACGAACCGGGACGCCCCCGCCGAGCGGGCCGCGGCGAGCACCGTCCGCGTCCCCTCGACGTTGACGCGCGCGAAGTCCGCGGGGTCGCCCGCGAGCGACACCTTCGCGGCGAGGTGCACGACCGCGTCGGTGTCGGCGACGGCCGCCTCGACGTCGGCGGCCGACGTCAGGGAGCCGAGCCGGTCCTCCAGGCCGAGGACGCCGGACGGGCGCCGCTGGAAGGTGTGCACGGTGTGACCGGCGTCGCGGACCGCGGCGGCCACGGCGCGGCCGAGGAACCCGCTCGCGCCCGTCACGAGCACCCTCACGGTCGCACCATCCGGCCCCCCGCGAGCACGCCGGCGGCCCAGCGCGCCACGCGCGTGCGGTCGATCTTCGAGTTGTGTCGGATGTCGGTCGGGAGGCGCGGCACGACCAGCACCGCCGCCACCGGCACGTCGACGGTCGCCCGGACCCGCTCCGCGAGCGCGGGGTCGGCCAGGTGCGGCCGTCGCGGCGCCGGGGTGGTCTCGACGACGGCCACGACCTGCTGCGTCCCGGCGGGGCCGACGCCCACGACGGCCGCGCGGTCGACCTCCGGCACGGACTCGATGCGCTGCTCCGGTCCGACGGGGGTGACGACGCCCGACGCGGTGGCGACGACGTGGGGGAGCCGCCCCTCGACCCAGAGGCGCCCGTCGGCGTCGAGGTGTCCGACGTCGCCGGTGCGGTGCCAGCGACGGTCCGTGCTCACCTGCCGTCGCGCCGCGAGGTCGGTCAGCCACAGCCGGTCGTAGTGGTCCTTGCCGTGCGGCGCAGCGAGGACGATCTCGCCGGTGACCTCCGGTGTCGTGCCGAGGGGACCCGTCGCCGCGCCGAGGTCGTCGAGGGGTGCGATGCGCACGGCGACACCGGCGGCGGGTTCCCCGACGCACACGCCCCCGCCGGTCCCGGCCCCGGTCCCCCTTCCGCGAGATCGCAGTCCTTGCCGTTCTGACCCCTGCGACACCGGCGACAACTGCGATCTCGCCGGGGTGTGGGCGGGGCCCACCGCGGCGGCTCGGATGCCCGCGAGGTCGATGTCCGTCATGAGCAGCCCCTCGGTCATGCCGTACGGCGTGTGGGCGCTCGCGGCGGGCATGAGTCGAGCGGCCTCGGCGAGGAGCGGTTCGGGCACGGGAGCGCCCGCGGACAGGAACAGGCGGACGCGTCCGAGCGCGGCGTGGTCCTCGGCGGTCAGCGCATCGGCCGTGGCGACGACGTTCGCCAGCGCGGCGGGCGACAGGAACACGACGACGCCCTCGCCGCTGGGCTCGGTCCGGCCGGTCCCTTCGGTCCCCGCGGTTCCTTCCGCCGAGATCGCAGTCGTTGCCGCTCCCGACCCGGTCTGAGCGGCAACGACTGCGATCTCGCGGAGGGGAGGGGCGGCGGCGGCGGCCGCAGCGGCGACCGCGCGAGCCGTCAGGGTCCGGGGCGCCGTGACGTCCATGTCGGGCGTCACCGACCGGGCGCCGAGCGCGGGTCCGAGCAGGGCGAACGGCGCGAACCCCGCCACGAGCCCGGTGCCGACGCCGACGCCGTACTGCGTCGCGAGGGCGTCCCGGACGGCGGCGAGCTGCGCGTGCGTGTAGACGACGCCCTTCGCGGGTCCGGTCGATCCCGAGGTGAACAGCACCGCGGCCGTGTCCGTCGGTGCGGGTGCCGCCGGCAGTGCGACCCCGGCACGGAGCCGGGCCGCGCCCCGCCTGGCGAGCCCCGCCAGCGTGTGCTCGACCCCGAGGGCGACACGGGCCGCCGGGGGGACCGAGGGCGTGGCGATGCGTCGACCCGGCCAGCCGAGCGCGCGGGCGGCGGTGAGCCCGGGGAGCGCGCCGACGAGCCAGTCCGGTCGGGCGCCACGCACGGCCCGCGTGAGCCCGCGGACCCCGAGGCCGGCGTCGGCGACGACGACGACCGCCCCGATGCGGACGCAGGCGTAGAGCACGGCGGTCAGGTCGGCGCCCGGCGTCACGAGGAGCGACACGCGGTCGCCGCGCTGCACCCCGGCGTCGGCCAGGCCGGCGGCGATCTCGCGGACGCGACGGCTCAGGAGCCGCCAGCTGACGGAGCGTGGGGGACGGCCGCCGCCGGGCGCCATCTCGACGAGGGCGACGTCGTCGGCGTCGGCGAGTTCGTCGAGGGCCGCCCACACCGGGCGGCTCACGTCGGCATCGGCCCGGAGGCCCGCACCGGCGTCGGTGTCGGTGTCGGTGTCGGCATCGGCATCGGCATCGGCCGGGAGGCCCGCACCGACCTCGGTGGGCACGTGCCCCTCGGGCAGACGGTCGCCGAGCCACGCGAGGACGGCCCCGGCGACGTCGACGTCCTCCGGCAGCAGGTGTCCGGCGCCCTCGAAGCGGTGCACGTCGGCGTGCGGCATCCGCGTCGCCAGGTCGTCGAGGTAGCGCTCGAGGAACACCGGGTCGCGCGGGCCCCACAGCACGAGGGCGGGGACGCCGAGCGCGCGGACGCCCTCGGCGATCCGGTCGAGTTCGACGGCGCTCGGGTGGCGGTCGTCGACGGGGATGTCCGCCACGAACCCGCCGATGCCGCCCCGTCGGTCGGCTCCGCGGTACGGCGAACGGTAGGCGTCGCGCACGGGAGCGGGGAGCGGCGGGTGGGCGATCGCGAGCGTCGTCTCGAGGAACCCGGGTGTCAGGACCGTCGCGCGCCCGAGCACGGACGGCCGCAGGGCGAGCCGGAGCGGCGCGGGGATCGGGGCGTCGGCGGGTTGGTGCACGGCGGTGTTGCACACGACGACGCCGGCGAGCAGATCGGGGTGGTCCACGGCCCAGCCGAGGGACACGACGCCGCCCCAGTCGTGCCCGAGGGTGACGACGGGACCGGTGAGGCCGAGTTCGTCGGTGAGAGCGCCGAGGTCCGCGACGCGCTGCGCGAGTCCGCGGGGCACACCGCTCCGCTCCGAGTACCCCATGTCGAGCTGGTCGACGGCGACCACGCGCCAGGCCGGACCGCCGGCCCGGGCGGTCTCGGTCGCGGCGGTGAGCACGCTGCGCCAGAGGTACGACCAGGTCGGGTTCCCGTGGACGCAGAGGACGGTGCCGACGGGCTCGACCCCGAGCTCGGCGAGCTGTCCCGCGTTGTCGAGCAGGTGCCAGGTGCGCGTGGCGGGCGACGGGCCTCCCGGCGCGTGCTCGGGCCCGACCGCGGGGGTCGCGACGAGTCGCGACCAGGCGGGGTCGAGTCCGGGGAGGTGCGGGGGGAGCGCGGCGGGCGCGGTCGCCGCGGCGGCGCGCGGCAGGCCGGACCTCACCAGTCGATCTCCATCATGGCGGTGTTGAGGCCGGAGCCGACGCCGCCGAGCAGGACGCGGTCGCCGCGCCGCACGTTGCCGGCCTGGACCTCTTCGGCCAGGGTGATCGGGATCGACGCCGGACCGACGTTGCCGTACCGCGAGTAGGTCACGGGGACGCGGTCGCGGTCGATGTCGATCGCCTCGACGATCGCCTTCATGTGGATGTCCGACACCTGGTGGAAGATGTAGCGGTCCATGCCGCCCCAACTCCAGTCGCGCTTGGCCTCGTTCCAGGCGGACACGACGAGCTCGACGCCACCGCGGAGCAGGGCCTTGGCGTCGGTGAACATGCCGTCCACGCTGCCGACGCAGAGGTCGTACCACTGGGTCGCGGCTCGGGTGACGCCGCCGTGGATGCGGTGCCCCTCCGGGTGGACGTCCATCGGGCCGAGCACGGCGGCCGCGGCACCGGACCCGAGGGTGAGGCTCGCGAACTCGCTCATGAAGTCCTTGCGGTTCCGACCGCCCTCGCTCAGGCGCGCGATCGTGTTGAGCTGGACCTGGTCGGCGTCCTCGCCGTCGATGACGACCGCGTACTGGATCTGACCGGAGTCGATCATGCCCGCGGCGACGCTCATCGCGTTGACGAACCCGAGGCACGCGTTCGCGATGTCGAAGTTGATCGCGGACGTCGGCAGCCCGAGCCCGTGGTGCAGGCGGACCGCGACGCTCGGCTCGAGGTGCGGGCGGGTCACCGACGTGTTGATGAGCAGCCCGACCTGGTCCGGGCGGACCCCGGCCTCGGCGAGCGCCCGGCGGGCGGCGTCGATCGCGGCCTCGTCGAAGCTCTGCTCGGGGCCCCAGTTCCGACGCTCCTTGACGCCCGCGACCCGCTCGAGCAGGCCCTTCGGGAGGCGGAGGCGTCGGAGCACGGGGTGGAGGCGCTCCTCGATGTCCGCGGACGTCGTGACGCGATCGGCGATCGTGGTGGCGACGGCGAGCAGGCCGACGTTCTCGTGACGGGTGGTGGCGTTGCCGGGGGCGGGGAGGTCGGCCCGGCGCGTCTCTGGGGTGGCTGCGGGGCGGTCTGTGACGGTTGACACCTCATCAATGATGCACCCCTCCCGCTGGGCGGTGTGCGCGTCGACGGTCGTCACAGCGCGCGGAGCTTCTCCAGGAGGGGACCGGCGGCCTCGTCGAGGAACCGGTCCTGACCCTCGTCGCCGACCTGGACGATCGCGATGTCGGTGAAACCGGCGTCGAGGAACGGCCGCACGCTCTCGGCGAGTCGGTCGAGGTCGGGGCCGCACGCGATCGACTCCGCGACGTCCTCGGGACGCACGAACTGGCTGGCGCTGTCGAACGACGCGGGGGTGGGCAGGTCCGCGTTGACGTGCCAGCCGCCGGCGAACCAGCGGAACAGGTCGTGTGCCCGCGCGACCGCGGCGTCCTCGTCGGGGTCCCAGCAGATCGGGATCTGGCCGATCTTGCGTGACGGGGCGCCCTGGTGGTGCTCGTCCCACCCCTGCACGAGCTCGGGCACGGGATCGGTGGTGATCATGTGGTCGCCGAGGGGTGCGAACCGCTCGATGCCCTTCGCGCCGGACACCGCGACGCCGATCGGGACCCCGCCGTCCGGGACGTCCCAGAGCTTCGCCTGGTCGACGCGGAAGTGCGTGCCCTCCCACGTCACGACGTCACCGGACTCGAGCGCGCGGATGATGTGGATGGCCTCCTCGAGCATGTCCTGTCGTTCGCCGACCGCGGGCCAGCGTTCCCCGACGATGTGCTCGTTGAGGTTCTCGCCGGCACCGAGCCCGAGCGTGAACCGGCCCTCGGACAGGATCTGGAGCGTCGCGGCCTTCTGGGCGACCACGGCCGGGTGGTACCGGATCGTCGGGCAGGTCACGTAGGTCATGAGCTCGACCGTGCTCGTCACCTGCGCCACGGCGCCGAGCACGGTCCAGGCGTAGGGGGCGTGCCCCATGCTCTCGAGCCAGGGGAAGGCGTGGTCGCTCGACACCTCGAAGTCGTACCCGACGTCCTCGGCCTTCTGCGCGTACCGGACGAGTTCGCGGGGGCCGCTCTGCTCGGTCATCAGGGTGTAGCCGAAGTTCGTCATCAGGGTGCTCCTCGTCAAGGGTGTCCGGCTTCCTCGTCTACGCCTCGACGGCCGCGAGCGCGCATCCTGCCGCCGCGGATCGGGTGCCGCGGGTGCTCCGCGGGGCCGGGATCGGGGAAACACCGCCGACACGGCCCGGACACCCCACCGACACGCCGCCCGCGTAGCGTGCAGGGATGAGTGCAGAGCTGACGCTGGGCGCCGAGGAAGAGCTCCACCTCATCGACCTGCAGACAGGGCGGTTGTCCGCCAAGGCCCCCCAGCTCCTCCCGGGCCTGCCGCCCGACCGGTACGGTGCCGAGCTGCAGCGGACGACGATCGAGACGAACGTGCCGGTGGTGCGGGACCTCGCGGACCTCCGGACCGAGATCGTCCGGCTCCGGACGGACCTGACGGCGGCGATCGCCCCGCACGGGCTCGCGATCGGGAGCGTCGGGACGGCACCGCGCTCGGAGTTCGCCGACTTCGAGCTGACGTCGACCGGCCGGTACGGGCGCATGCAGGAGCAGTACCGGATGCTCGTCGACGAGCAGCTCATCTGCGGGCTGCAGATCCACGTCGGCGTGAGCGACCGCGACCTGGCGGTGCAGATCGCCCAGCGGGTCGCCCCCGCGCTGCCGGTGCTGCTCGCCCTGAGCGCGAGCAGCCCGTACTGGAACGGCCAGGACACCGGGTACGCGAGCATCCGGAGCATCATCTGGCAGCGCTGGCCCACCGCGGGGTCGTTCGGCCGGATGACGAGTGCGGCGGAGTACGACCGGATGCTGCAGGACCTCATCGCGAGCGGGGTGATCGCCGACTCCAAGATGGCCTACTTCGACGTCCGGCCGTCCTCGCACGCCCCGACGCTCGAGCTGCGGGTGTGCGACGCGACGCCGATCGTCGACGATGCCGTGCTCATCGCGGGCCTGTTCCGCGCCGCGGTCCGCCACGCCGAGCAGGACATCGAGCGCGGTGACGAGTGGCACCCCCGCCGGGAACCCCTGCACCGGGCGGCGATGTGGCAGGCGGCCCGTGGCGGCCTGTCGGGCGAGCTCGTCGGGCTCGGCGAACACCCCGAGCGGCTCCCGGCCCACGTGGCGGTGCGGCAGCTCGTCGACCGCCTCCGTCCGCAGCTCGAGGAGCTCGGGGACTGGGGCCTGGTCGGGACGCTCGTCGAGGAGACCCTGGCCCGCGGCAACTCGGCGGACCGGCAGCGCACGGCGTACGCCGAACGCGGGGAGCTCGACGACGTCGTCGATCTGGTGGTCCGCGAGTCCCGGAGCGATCCCGACGTCGGCGCCGACGAGCGCGCGGTCGCCATCCCCGGCTACCACGTGCGCGCGGGCGACGAGGCGGTCGGTCCGGGCGCCTTCCCGCGCCCGGTCTTCCGCGACCTCGCCGGGTACCTCCGTGGGTGGGACGACGACGAGGCGCTCGCCCGGTGCGCCGCCCGCGACGCGTGGACGGAGCGGGAGCAGCTCGGGTTCGTCGTCGGTGGTGCCCGGCAGCCGTTCCACTGCGACCTCGTCCCGCGCATCGTCAACCCGTACGAGTGGGGCCAGCTGCAGCGCGGGCTGACGCAACGGGCACGCGCGATCGAGGCGTTCCTCCAGGACGCGTACGGCGATCGGCGGATCGTCGCCGACGGTGTGCTCCGCGAGTCCGACGTCGTCGGCGCGGCCGGGTGGCGCGATGAGGCCACGCAGCTGCCGGCGGGCACGGTCCGGGCCGCGGTGCAGGGGTTCGACGTCGTCCGCAACGAGTTCGGCGGATGGCGGGTCCTCGAGGACAACGTCCGCTCACCGAGCGGTGTGGCGTACGCGCTCGCGGTGCGGCGGCTCATCGACGACGTCCTGCCGGACGCGCCTCGCCCGACGGGGCTCCGGGACGCACGGAGCGTCCTGCCGCTGCTGCGCGCGACCCTGGCCGCCCCGGCACGCGCACGCGGCGTCGCGGACCCGACGCTCGCGGTGCTGACGAGCGGGCCGTCGAGCGCGGCCTGGTACGAACACCACACGCTCGCGGACGAGGCCGGCATGCTGCTGCTCACCCCCGACGACGTCGCCGTCCGGGAGGACCGGGTCGTCGAGCGATCGACCGGTCGCGTCGTCGACGCCCTCCTGATCCGCATCGACGGCGAGGTGGTCGACATGACGAACGACGCCGACCCGGACCTCGGCGAGCACGTCCTCGCGGTCGCCGCCGCGGGGGACGTGTTCCTCGCGAACGGCCCGGGCAACGGTCTGGCCGACGACAAGTCGATGTACGTCTCGGTGCCCGACCTCATCTGGTACTACCTCGACGAGCGACCGTTGCTCGAGTCCGTGCCGACGTACCGGACGCGGGACGAGTCGGAGCGCCTCACCGTCCTCGAGCGCGTCGGCGAGCTCGTGACGAAGCCCGTCGACGGCGAGGGCGGCCGCGGTGTGCTCATCGGACCGAGCGCCAGCGCGGAGGAGGTCGCCGACCGGCGGACCGCCATCGCCGCCGCTCCCGAGGCGTGGGTGGCGCAGGAGGTCGTCCAGCTGTCCTCGCACCCGACGCTCACGCCCGCCGGGCTCGAACCCCGGCACGTCGACCTCCGCGCGTTCGTGTACCTCACGGGGACCGGAGCGGACGAGGCGCACCTCGCCGACGTCGCGCTGACCCGGGTGGCGCCCGAGGGCAGCATGGTCGTCAACTCGTCCCGGGGCGGCGGAGCGAAGGACACGTGGATCGTGGGAGGGGACTGACATGTGCGGACTCGCGGGAGAGCTCCGGTTCGACGGCCGTCCGGCGGACGTCGGCGTCGTCGCCACGATGTCCGCCTGCCAGGCCCACCGCGGCCCCGACGGCGACGGGCTGTGGGCACGGGGGCCGGTCGTGCTCGGGCACCGGCGCCTGTCGATCGTCGACCTGTCGTCGGCCGGCGCCCAGCCCATGGTCGACGCGGCGCTCGGGCTCACGATCGTGTTCAACGGGATGGTCTACAACTACCCGCAGCTGCGCGAACAGCTCCGGGCCGCGGGCCACACGTTCGCGTCGACGTCGGACACCGAGGTCGTGCTCAAGGCGTACGCCGAGTGGGGCACCGCGTTCGTGGACCGGTTCCTCGGCATGTTCGCGGTCGCGATCTGGGAACACCGCTCGGGGCGGCTCGTGCTCGCCCGCGACCGGCTCGGGATCAAGCCGATGTACGTGTCGCACACGCGGGACCGCATCCGGTTCGCATCGACGCTGCCGGCGCTCCTCCGCGGCGGCGAGGCCGCCGGCGCGGACACCGACACGTCGATCGACCGAGTCGCCCTCGCCTCGTACATGACGTTCCACTCGGTCGTCCCCGCGCCGCGGACGATCATCGCGGGCATCGAGAAGCTCCCGCCCGCGACCGTCCGGGTGGTCGAGCCGGACGGGTCCGCGCGCGACACCCGGTACTGGGAGCCGTCGTTCATGCGGGACCCCGCACGGGCGGACTGGACGCCGGAGGACTGGCAGGAGGCCCTCGTCGCGCACCTGCGGACCGCCGTCGAACGGCGCATGGTCGCCGACGTCCCGGTGGGCGTGCTCCTCTCGGGTGGGATCGACTCGTCGCTCGTCGTGGCGCTCCTCGCCGAGGCCGGCCAGCACGACCTCGCCACGTACAGCATCGGGTTCGAGTCCGCCGGGGGCGAGTCCGGCGACGAGTTCGCGTACTCGTCCGTCGTCGCGCGGGCGTTCGGAACGGACCACCACCGCATCCCGATCGCCTCGGACGCCCTGCTGCCCGGGATCGACGGCGCGGTCGCCGCGATGAGCGAGCCCATGGTGTCGCACGACTGCGTCGCGTTCTACCTGCTCGGACAGGAGGTCTCGAAGACGATCAAGGTCGTGCAGTCGGGGCAGGGCGCGGACGAGGTCCTCGGCGGGTACGACTGGTACCCGCCGCTCGCCGGGGTCCCGCGGAACGAGGCCGCGGAGGCGTACAAGCGCGTGTTCATGGACCGCCGCTGGCCGGCCCTGCGACGCCTGCTGCGGCCCGAGTGGCTGCCCGACGAGGACACCCCGAGCGCGTTCGTCGACGCCGCGTTCGCCCGCCCCGGCGCCGAGGACTCGGTCGACGCCGCGCTCCGCATCGACACGACGGTCATGCTCGTCGACGACCCCGTCAAGCGTGTCGACACCATGACGATGGCGTGGGGCCTCGAGGCGCGGGTCCCGTTCCTCGACCACGAGTTCGTCGAGTTCGCCGCCACGATCCCCACCGAGCTCAAGCTCGCGGACGGCGGCAAGGGTGTCATGAAGCGCGCTGCGCGGGGGATCGTGCCGGACGCCGTGATCGACCGGCCGAAGGGGTACTTCCCGGTGCCGGCGATCCGGCAACTCGAGGGGCCGTACCTCGACCGCGTGCGGGACGCCCTCACCGACCCCGCGGCCCTCGAGCGCGGGATCTTCGACGAGGCGAGCGTCGCGGCGATGCTCGCCGACCCGAACACCACCCGCACGACGCTCGGCTCGAACGCCCTGTGGCAACTCGCGCTGCTCGAGATGTGGCTCCAGACACAGGGGATCCGATGACCGACGTGACCGATCTCGTCGGCGTCGCGCACGCGGTGGCGCTCGGCGACGCCCTGACCGACGCGTGGGGTTCATGGGGTCCGACGATGACCCGTGATGCCCGACGCGTCGCGTTCGTCAGCGACCGGCACGGCACCCCCGAGGTGTTCGTGCAGGACGTCGTGGTCGGCGGCCCTCCGCCCGAGGCCCGGCGGATCCCGCTGTCGGACGACCCCGTCGTCGCCGTGACCTGGTCCGCCGACAGCGCGTGGCTCGCGGTCGCGGTGGCCACGGACGGCGGGGTGAAGCAGCAGGTGTGGGTGGTCCGGCCGGACGGCTCCGACGCCCAGCAGATCGCGGGCTCCCGGTACCAGCACGCCGAGCTCGGCCCGTGGAGCCGGAGCGGGCACCGCGTCGTCGTCACGCTGCCCTCGACGGAGCCGGAGCAGCCCGCCCGCGCGTACCTCGTCGACCCGGCGACCGGGCAGCGGGACGACCTGGCGGTGGGGGAGCTCATCCACATCCTCGACCTGTCCGTCGAGGAACGCCTCGTCGTCCTCCGTGACGGCCAGCGGGGCGAGGAGTTCGTCGTGGTCGTCGACCGCCTGACGGACGAGGACCACCCGCTCCTCACCCCACCGCACGAGGGCTCCGCCGAGATCGCGCTGCTCCGCCCGGCACCCGCGAGCGGCACGAGTCCGCTCGTCGCCTACATCGCCACCGAGGCCGGACTCCCGCGACGCCAGCTCCTCGCGATGCCCCTCGGGCCGCACGGATGGCGGGGACAGGCCCGCGTCCTCGTCGGGCGCGACGACGCCGACCTCGAGTACCTCGACGCGGACGACGCCGGCCGCACCCTGCTGCTCGGGTGGAACGTGGCGGGGCGGACGGAACTCGACCTCGTCGACACGGCCACGGCCTCCCGGACGACCGTGCCGGACCTGCCGGGCGCCGTCGTGACCGACCCGGTGCTGAGCCGTGACGGCCGGAGCGTCGTCCTCGCGGTCGAGGGACCGACCCGTCCCCGCGAGCTGTGGCGGCTCGACACCGCCGCACTCACCTGGACCCGGGTGACGGCGGTGCCCGAGCTGCCGGCCGTGCCGCTCGTCGAGCCGACCCTCGAGACCTTCCACGCCCGCGACGGCCTGCCGATCACCGGGTGGCTGTACCGGGTCCCGGCGGCGGCGCGCGACGCCTCCCGGTCCGCCGAGGTCGACGGCGTCCCCCTCGCACCGGCCGGACCCGCGATGCTCCACCTGCACGGCGGACCGGAGTCGCAGGAACGGCCGACGTTCTCACCCCAGCACCAGGCCATGGTCGCCGCGGGCATCACGGTGTTCGCGCCGAACATCCGCGGCTCGAGCGGATCGGGCCGCGAGTTCGTGCACGCCGACGACCGCGAGCGCCGGTGGATGGCGCTCGCCGACGTCGTCGACGCGGCCCGGTTCCTCGCCGACGCGGGCATGGCGGACCCGGCGCGCATCGCCGTGACGGGCCGGTCGTACGGCGGGTACGCGACCCTCGCCTCCCTGGCGTTCACGCCGGACGTGTTCGCGGCTGGGGTGGACGTGTGCGGCATGTCCGACTTCGCCACGTTCTACCGCGACACGGAGCCGTGGATCGCCTCCGCCGCCGCGACGAAGTACGGCCACCCGGTCGACGACGCCGACCTGCTGCACGCGCTCTCGCCGATGCGGGCCGTCGACGACGTCCGCGCGCCGTTGCTCGTCGTGCACGGCGAACTCGACACGAACGTGCCGATCGGCGAGGCGCACCAGGTCGTCGCCGCGCTGCGGGAGCGGGGCCGCCCGGTGTCGTACCTCGAGCTCGCCGGGGAGGGGCACGAGTACCGGCGGCGGGAGTCGCGACGGACGCTCGTGGCGACGATGGTCCGGTTCCTGGCCGACGTGCTCGGCGCCGGCTGACGCTGTGGCCGACCGCCGCCACCGGTGGTTGGCTGTGAGGGTCGGGTCGGGAGGCCCGGACCGCCGCACCCGGAGCGGGTGCGGCCGACACGACGACCGGGAGGACCAGCACGTGTTCGAGATCGCCGACCGGATCCTCGCCCGACTCGACGCAGGCGAGGCCGTCGCCGTCGCGACCGCCGTGGGCGTGGACGGGAGCGCGCCCCGCGGCGCCGGGACCTCGATGGCCGTCACCGTCGACGGCACCGTGATCGGGAGCATCTCCGGGGGCTGTGTCGAGGGCGCCGTCTACGAGATGTGCGAGCGGGTCCTCGCGTCCGGCGTCGCGGAACTCGAGTCCTTCGGCCACGACGACCACCCGTTCGCGATCGGCCTGGCCTGCGGTGGACGGGTCGAGGTCCTCGCGACCCGGCTCACGCGCGACGACCTGGTCGCCGTCGACGCCCTGCGCCGAGCCGCGGCCGGGCGTCCTGCCCGCGTGACGCGGGTCCTCGAGGGTCCCCGGCTCGGAGCGATCGTGGCCCGGCCGGACGAGTGCTCGGACGTCCGGAGCGCCACCGAGCGCAACGAGCCGGCACCGCGCATGGTCGTCGTCGGCGCGGTCGAGTTCGCGGTCGCACTCACCAACGCGGCGTCGACCCTCGGTTACCGGGTGACGGTCTGCGACCCCCGCCCGGTGTTCGCGACCCCGGAACGGTTCCCCGCCGCGGCCGAGGTGGTGGTCGCCTGGCCTCCGACGTGGCTCGCGTCCGCGGGGCTGGACGCCGACACCGCGGTCGTGGTCGTGAGCCACGACGACCGGTTCGACGCCGAGGTCGTCGCGCTCGCCCTCGAGCGGGGCGCCGGGTACGTCGGGGCCATGGGATCGCGGCGCACGCACGAGCGGCGGATGCAGGAACTCGCAGGGCTGGGCGTGACGGACGTCGCACGACTGCGGTCGCCGATCGGCCTGGACCTCGGTGCGGAGACCCCGGAGGAGGTCGCCGTGTCGATCCTCGCCGAGGTGCTCGCAACGAGGAACGCCACCAGCGCCCGGCCGCTCCGGGAGCGCTCCGGGAACATCCACCCGGCGCGGGCGGCGTCCACCGCGTCCTGACCCGGTCGGCGTCAGGCCCGCGAGGGCAGCGCCCCGACGAGCTTGTCCGGCTGCACGGGCAGGGAGCGGATGCGGACACCGGTTGCGTGCCACACGGCGTTGGTGACGGCGGCCGCGGCCCCGACGATCCCGATCTCGCCGATCCCCTTGCCGCCCATCGGCGCGAGGTGGTCGTCGCGTTCGTCGAGCCACTCGACGTGCAGGTCCTCGACGTCGGCGTTGGCCGCCACGTGGTAGGTCGCCAGGTCGTGGTTGCCGTAGTCCCCGAGCACGGGATCGAGCAGGCCGTGCTCGTGCAGGGCCATCGACAGGCCCATGGTCATGCCGCCGACGAACTGCGATCGGGCGGTGCGGGGATTCATGATCCGTCCCGCCGCGAACACCCCGACCATGCGGGGGACCACGACCTCACCCGAGTCCAGGTCGACCCGCGCCTCGACGAACTGCGCGCCGAACGCCTGACGGACGTACGGGCCCATGGCGGCGACGTCCTCGGTGGTGTCGACCACCACCTCCAGGCCCTCGGGCGGCACCGGCTGACCCTCGTCGAGCAGCGCGGTGAGGTGGCGGCACGCCTTCGTGACGGCCCACCCCCAGGACGCCGTGCCGGACGAGCCGCCCGCGACGGACGCGACGGGCAGGTCGCTGTCCGCGATGCTGATGTCGATCGCCTCGACGGGGACCTCCAGCGCGTCGGCGGCGATCTGCGCCATCACCGTGCGCGCGCCGGTGCCGATGTCCGTCGCGTTGACACCGATCGCGTAGCGTCCGCCGGGCAGCGCCGTCGCCCGGGCACCGCTCTGCTGGGCCATCGCGGGGTACGACGACGCAGCCACACCGGTGCCGACGAGCCATCGGCCCTCGCGTCGAACGCCGGGCCGTGGGTCGCGGCCGTCCCACCCGAACAGCTCGGCGCCCCGGCGCAGGCAGACGACGAGGTTCCGGCTGCTGAAGGGCTGCCCGGACTCCGGGTCGACCTCCGGGTCGTTGCGCACGCGGAGCTCGACGGGGTCGATCCCCGCGGCGATCGCGAGTTCGTCCATCGCGGACTCGAGTGCGTACATGCCGGGGCACTCGCCCGGGGCCCGCATCCACCGCGGTGTCGGGACGTCGAGGCCTGCGAGGCGGTGCGTGACGAGCATGTTCGGGGCCCCGTACATGTGCCGGGTGACCTCGCCGGTCTGCTCCGCGAACTCCTGGATGCTCGACGTGTGCGAGTACGCCTGGTGCGACACCGCCGTCAGGTGGCCGTCGGTGTCGAGCCCGAGCCGCATGCGCGAGATCGTCGGCGTGCGGTAGCCCGCGATCGCGAACATCATCTGCCGCGTGTAGGCGATCTTGACGGGTCGACCCGTCACCATCGCCGCCATGACGGCGAGCGGGACGTTCGGCCGTGGGGATCCCTTCGACCCGAACCCGCCGCCGACGTGTTCGGCCCGGACGCGTACGGACGAGGGGTCGAGCCCGAACAGCGCGACGATCGTCGACTGGTCGGGGCTCGTGCCCTGCGACGCGTCGACCACGTCCAACCGGCCGTCGTGCCAGTGCGCGGTGGTCGCGTGCGGTTCCATCGGGTTGTTGAAGAGCGCGGGCGTCCGGTACGTCGCGTCGATGCTCGTGGCCGCCGTGGCGAGGGCGGCGTCGACGTCCCCCTCGCTCGAGTCGGTGGCGAACCCCGCGTTCACCTGCTCGGGCGCGTAGAGCTTCGGGTGGTCCTCGGTGAGGACGACGTCCATGCCCTCCTCGGCGTACTCGGGCACGAACCGGGCTGCCGCCTCGCGGGCGGTCTCGAGGGTCTCGGCCACGACGAGGGCGACCACCTGGCCCCGGTACGCGATCCGGTCGGACTGCAGCACGAGCAACTCGGCGTCGTCCGACTCCTGCAGGCGCGGCGCGTCCTCGTGGGTGAGCACCGTGACCACACCGGGCATGGCGCGGACCTCGTCGGCGTTCGTGGCGACGATCCGACCCGTCACGACGGAGGCCTGCACCGGCCAGGCGTAGAGGACGTCGTCCTCCGGCCCCTGCTCGAAGGCGTACCGCGCGATGCCAGTGGTCTTCTCCCGCCCCTCGAGGCGGGCGAGGGGAGCCCCGATCGCGGTCACGCCGCGGCCTCGCCGGTGTCCGCCGCGCGACCGTTCGTCGGGCCGGCGGCGTCGTCGACGCCCGTCAGTTCGGCGAGGACGCCGACGACGAGCCGCCGCAGCAGCGGGACCTTGAACGCGTTCTGGTCGGTCGGGGTCGCGGCGGCCAGCTCGGCGTCGGCAGCCGCGGCGAACGCCGACAGGGTCACGGGGCCGCCCCGCAACGCGTCCTCGGCGGCGGAGGCGCGCCACGGCTTGTGCGACGCGGCACCGAACGCGATCCGGACGTCGCGGACGACGTCGCCGTCGACGTCGATCGCGGCCGCGACGGAGGCGAGTGCGAAGGCGTAGGACCGGCGGTCGCGGGCCTTGCGGTACGTCGAGTGGGCGGCGAACGGCAGCGCGGGGATCGTCACGGCGGTGATGACCGCCCCGATCGGCAGGTTCGTGTCACGCTCCGGCTCGTCGCCGGGGAGCCGGTAGAAGTCGCCGATCCGGAGCGAGGACGGCCCCTCCGTGGTCGTGAAGTGCACGGTCGCGTCGAGTGCGGTGAGCGCCACGGCCATGTCGCCGGGGTGCGTCGCGATGCACGAGTGGGACGTGCCGAGCACGGCGAGTTCGCGCGACAGGCCCTCGATCGCCGGACAGCCCGTGCCCGGCTCGCGCTTGTTGCACGGCTTGCTCACGTCGTTGAAGTACACGCACCGGGTCCGCTGGAGGAGGTTGCCGGCGGTGGTCGCCCGGTTCCGGAGCTGTCCGGACGCCCCGGCGAGGAGTGCGCGGCTCAACACCGGGAAGCGCGTACGGACGGCCGGATGCGCGGCGAGGTCGGCGTTGAGCACGCCCGCGCCGATGGTGAGCGAGCCGTCGGGCTCCTCCACGACGTCCGTCAGACCGAGGTGGGACACGTCGACCAGGCGATCGGGCCGCTCGACGCCGAGCTTCATGAGGTCGACCAGGTTCGTGCCGCCGGCGAGGGGCTTGGCCGTCGGCTCCGCCGCGAGTCGCCGGACCGCGTCGTCGACGTCCGTCGCGCGCTCGTAGTCGAACGTCTTCACCGTGCAGCCCCTGTCGTCTCGTCACGCCGCTGCGTGCCGTCGGTGTCGTCGGTCTCGGTGTGCACGTGCACCGCGTCGGCGGCGTCGGCGTCGTGGACCGCCGCCACGATGTTGACGTACGCACCGCAGCGGCAGATGTTGCCGCTCATCCGTTCCCTGATCTCGGCGTCATCGAGGACGATCTCGTCGGCCGCGAGGTCGGTGGTGACGTGGCTCGGCATCCCCGCACGGGCCTCGCGGAGCGCGCCGATGGTCGAGCAGATCTGGCCCGGCGTGCAGTACCCGCACTGGTACGCGTCGCGCTCGAGGAAGGCCACCTGCACCGGATGGAGATCGTCACCGTCCGCGAGTCCCTCGATGGTCGTCACGGCGCTGCCCTCCGCCGCGACCGCGAGCACGAGGCAGCTGTTCACCCGGCGGCCGTCGAGGAGCACCGTGCACGCGCCGCACTGGCCGTGGTCGCAGCCCTTCTTCGAGCCGATGAGGTCGAGTCGCTCGCGGAGCACGTCGAGCAACGACGTGCGGTTGTCCACCACCAGCGGGCGGTCCTCGCCGTTGATCCGCAGCGTCACCGCCGTCGTGGGTACTGCATCCCGCACCGAAGCGTCCATGGGTGGAACGTACCCATGGTCGGCTGGTGTGTCCGGAGGCAGGAGCGTTCCTGTGGACGGAGTACCGTCGGCTCGTCCCTGAGGAGGAGTCCATGCGCCTGACCGAGCAGCAGCGGTCGTACCTCGACGCCGTGCGTGCCGTGTGCGCCGAGCTCGTCCCGGACGAGGAGGCCCGCCGCCGCCTCTCCCGCGACGACACCGCGCTCAACGCACCCGAGGCCTTCGCGCTGTTCGCCGACCGGGGTCTGCTCGGGGTGTCGCTGCCCGTGGCCGACGGTGGCGGCGGACGGACGTTCACCGAGGAGTGCCTGCTCCTCGAGGAGACGGCGCGCGCGGGCGTGCCGCTCACGGCCTACTCGACGGCGTTGACCGCCGCGCAGAGCTACCTCAAGTGGGGCGACGCCGACCAGCGCCGGACCATCGTGACCTCGATCGTCTCCGGGCATGCCGAGTCGGTCACGTTCACCGAGCCCGAGGCGGGGTCGGACCTGGCGGCGGCGACGACCCGCGCCTCCCGGGACGGCGACGACTGGGTGCTCGACGGCCGCAAGACGTGGATCTCGTTCGCGCACCTGGCGCGCCACCTGCTCGTGCTCGCCCGGACGGACGACAGCGGTGTCCGGCACGACGGGCTGACGCTGTTCATGGTCCCCGCCGACGCCCCGGGTGTGACGGTGCGCCCGATCGAGACGATGGGCGCCCACATGGTGAACGACGTGTTCCTGTCGGGCGTGCGCGCGCCGTCGTCCGCGGTGGTGGGGACACGCGGTGAGGCGTGGCGACACATCGGCCGCGGCCTGGCGGTCGAGCGCGTCATCATCGCCGCCATGAGCGTCGGGGCGGCCCAGCGGGCGCTCGACCAGCTCGTCGCGCACGTCACGACGCGCGAGCAGTTCGGGGCGCCGCTGTCGCGCAAGCAGGCGGTGCGGCACCGCATCGCCGACCTCGCGTCCGACGTCGCGGTGTGTCGCGCGTACGTGTACGAGATCGCCGACCGTGTCGACGCGGGCGAGGAGGACCGGCTCAACACCGAGGCGTCGATGGCGAAGCTGCGCGCCACCGAGACGTACAAGCACACGACGCTCGAGGCCGTGCAGCTCATGGGTGGATCCGGGTACGGCTCGGCCGCGGGCATGGAGCAGCAGCTGCGGACCGCGGTCGCCACGACGATCTACGGCGGCGCGAACGAGGTGCAGCGCGAGATCATCGGGCGCGGGCTGGGGCTCTGACCCGCGTCTCCGCGGCCGGCACGGGCCCTCGACCCGGGATCGGCGCTCGTCCTCGCCGTCCACAGGGCGGGCGTCGGTCGTGCGGTCCACAGGCCCGACCGGGAGGCCCGGAGCGGCTCCGCCACACGGCCAGGCTCGGTCCCATGACCGATCAGAACGCACTCGAAACGCTCCGTGACCGCCCCGTCCACACCGACGCGGACGTGCTCGCCCTCGTCCGGGCGCTGCTCCTGCCCGTCGTCCGCCGACAGTGCTGGCTGTTGTTCCTGGGCGAGGACGCCGTGCCGGTGCAGGTGCTCGTGCCCATCGACGACCTCCCCGCCGCTCCCGAGCCCGACGGCGTGGCGCAGTTCGCGCAGGCCATGGGCGAGATCGTGCCCGACGTCGGCGCCACCCAGGTGATCGTGGCGTGGGAACGGCCTGGCTCGTCCGCACCCCGCGATCGCGACCGGGCGTGGGCCGAGGCCGTCACGGTCGCCTTCGCTCGAGCCGCGGTGCCGCTGCGCGCGCAGGTGCTCGTGTCCGACGACGGCGTGGCGCTCCTCCCGGCACTCGGCGCGGTCGCGGCATGACATCCCCGGTGGCGGCAGGCTCCCTGCGGCTGCAGGCTGCCGGGTGGCCGCTCCCGGGCGGCGCGAGTAGACGGGGGCACATGGCCAGCATCCGCCCGAAGGGCCTGGTCCCGGTGGTCCCGGGACCCGGTCAGGAGTCCGTCTGGGACTACCCGCGCCCACCGCGGGTCGAGTCGACCGCCGAACACGTCGTGGTCCGGCTCGGCGGCGTCGTCGTCGCCGACACGCGGGATGCCGTCCGCGTGCTCGAGACGAGCCATCCACCCGTGTACTACCTCCCGCTGTCCGGGTTCGCCCCCGGCGCCCTCACCCCGGCGGAGGGCGTGAGCATGTGTGAGTTCAAGGGCCGGGCCGGATACCTCGACCTGCACGGGGGCGGCCGGACGGCGCCACGCGCGGCCTGGCGCTACCCGAGTCCCTGGGCCGGGTACGAGGTCCTCGCCGACCGGGTCGCCGTCTACCCGGGGGCCGTGGACGACTGCGAGGTCGACGGGGAACGGGTGGAGCCACAGCCGGGCGACTTCTACGGCGGCTGGGTGACGTCCCGCGTGGTGGGCCCGTTCAAGGGGGCCCCGGGCACGCTCGGGTGGTGACCGCCGTGGGCTACTGCGGCGCGACCTCGGGGACGTCCTCGCCGGTCAGGCGTTCGACGATCTGCACCGCCCCGGGCCAGTACCGGGCGTAGTGGTCCGGGTCGGCGTTCACCTGCACGGCGTGTGCGGCCTGGGTCGGGGTCATCGTCTTCCACCCCGGGATGCTCACGAGCTTCCGGAAGAACATCGTCGCTGCCGTGTACGGGTCCATGCGCTGGGCGTACGTCCCCCACGCGCCGTTGTCCCGCTGCTGGAACAGGCCCCTGCTGTCCGGACCGGCCGCGTCCCCGTGGTCGAGGTCCACGAGCCCGGACTCGCCCATCGCCGTCATCACCCCGACGGCCTGGGTGTGCGGGCCGATGCCGAGCGACTGGGCGGCCTCGATGACGTACGCGGCGTTGACGAGGCGGTCCTGACAGTAGCCCGCGACCGGACCCCGGGGCACCACCATGCCGCCGACGGTCTTCGCGGGCACCGCGGGGCACGTGATCGCCGTCGCCGTGGTCCCGGCACCGACGAGCCCGTGCAGGGAATTCACCGCGATGACGACGAGCACCACGATCCCGATCGCCGCCGCGACGACGCCGGCGCCGAAGACCGAGACGACCCCGACGGCCACGCGACGTCCGACCCGGCCCGGGGCAGCGCTGGTGCGCCGCGGTCGTCGGCGCGCCCGCGTCGAGCGGGCCGTGGTCCGGCGACCGCCGGTCGCACCGGCGCGAGCCGTGCTGCCCTGTCCCGTGCTGCGCTGGCCCGTGCTGCGCTGTCCTGTGCGGTCGAGCACGGCGTCGCGGACGGGGCTGGGCGCGGTCGGGATCACGGGGCGGGCGGACCTTCCGGGAGCGGACGCGACGGGGTTCGGTCGCGGGCGGACGGGCATGACAGTAAGTGATCCTCCCGTGCGTCACCCGAAGCGACATGCCCCCGTCCGGGGCGACGTCACGATCGACGTCGGGGCCCACGCGCCCGGTAGCGTTGCCCCGGGAGGCTCGATGGACGACGACGTGCGCGATCGCGCGCTGGGGTCGGTGCTCGCCGCCGCATGCGGTGACGCCCTCGGCGCCGGCTACGAGTTCGGACCGCCGCTCGCCCAGGACGCGCCCGTGCGCATGCGGGGTGGCGGACCCACGGGCACCGCGCCGGGGGAATGGACCGACGACACCGCGATGGGGATCCCCGTGCTCGAGGCCCTCGCGCGCGGTGATCGCCTCGACGACGCCCGGACGCTCGGACGCATCGTGGCGGAGTGGGCCGACTGGGCGCAGGACGCCCCCGACGCCGGCGTCCAGACCCGCGCGGTGTTCGCCGAGCTCGACGCCAACACCGAGGCCGCTGCCCGCGCCGCCGCACTCGCGGTGCACCAGGCGAACGGCCGGTCCGCTGGCAACGGGTCGCTCATGCGGACCGGGCCCGTCGCGCTCGCGTACCTCGGAGACGGCACGAAGCGGGAACTCGCCGCGGCGGCCCGACGGGTCTCGGAACTGACGCACCACGAGGACGACGCCGGTGACGCCTGCGTGCTCTGGACGGCCGCGATCCGCCGCGCGGTCCGGAAGGGCCACGTCGACGTCCGGACGGGGATCCCGCTCCTGCCGCGAGCACGCCGCGCCCGGTGGCTCGCGCTCCTCGACGAGGCCGAGCAGTCGAACCCGGCGGACTTCGCCGACCGGAACGGCTGGGTCGTGGCGGCGCTCCAGGGGGCCGTCTCCGCCGTCACCCGCGGCAGCGACCTCGTCGACGTCCTCGAGCGCGCGGTCCGGGGCGGGAACGACACCGACACCGTCGCGGCGATCGCGGGCAGCCTCGCCGGCGCCCGGTACGGGGCGGGCGCCCTGCCCGACGAGTGGCTCGCGGTGGTGCACGGCTGGCCCGGCAAGCGCATCGACTGGCTCCGGACCCTGACCGCGCGGGCGCTCGCGACCACGCACTGACCGGTTCCCGAGACTCGGTGGACCGGTTCCGGTCGTCGTCCGGTGCCCGCTGCCGGGCCCTGCGACGGTGCCGGCGCGCGGGGTACGGGTCTCGTCCGCCGATCGTCCGACCACTGCCGGAACCCCACGCGCTATGGACGAGCTGTGAGCGGCAGGGTAGGGTCGCACCACCCGAACACGACCCCCGACCCGAAACGGGAGGTTCTGCCCATGCACGACGCCCACCCAGGCGCCGCGATGGTTCCGGACCGCGCTGCCCCGACGCGCACCGGAACCGACGAGGACACCACCATGTCCGAGCGCAGCGCGACCACGCTGTCCTCGACGACCGCCGGCGGCGCGCCTCGATCGTCCGTCGGCGCCGCGCCCGACGACCGACACCCGGCCGTCGCGATCGCGCCGCCGGCCGAGTCCTCGCGGCAGGGCGAGCTCATGCCCGAGCATTCCCTGCTCGAACGCTGGGCCCGCACCGCAGCCAGGTGGCCGGACGAGATCGCGCTGTCCGACGAGCACACGACGGTGACCTACCGGCAGGCCGACGAGATCAGCCGCGCCCTCGGCGCACTCCTCGACGAGCGCCTCCGGCCGGACGACCACAGCGCGGCCGGCGTCGGCCCCGTGCCCGGTGACGGGCCGGTGCCGGTCGGGATCATGGCCAGCCAGACGAGCGGCGGCGTGCTCGGCGTCCTCGGTCTCGCGTTCGCCGGCCGGCTGCTCGTCGTCCTCGACGCCCATCTGCCAGAGGCACGGATCCGGCACGTCATCGCGCTCGCGGGCATCACCGAGATCGTCGCGGACGAGGCGCACCGCGCGCTCGCGGCGACGCTCGTGGCGGGCCCGGCCGCGGTCCTCCCGCTCGATCCGATGCTCGACGAGGCCCAGTCGATCGCCGCAGCGGGCGGGCCGATCCGGGTCGTGCCCGCCGCCCTCGAACGCGGCGGCACGGACGGCTTCAACATCGTGTTCACGTCCGGCTCGACGGGCGCGCCGAAGGGCGTCGTGACGAGCCACCGAGCCATGCTCGCGGACGTCACCGGCTACCGCGAGCGCCTCGGGCTCGCTCCCGGCGAGCGCTCCGCCGTCGTGCTGCCCGTCGGATTCGCCGCGGGGTTCGCCATGGCGTTCGGCACGATCCACTCGGGTGCCGAGGCGCACCTGCTCGACGCGCGTGACGCCGGGGTGCTCGGACTCGTCGACCGCATCGCGGAGCGCGGCATCACCGTGTTGCAGAGCACCCCGCACCTCGCCCGGACGATCGCCGACGCGCTCGGACCCGACGACGACCGGCTCCGCGGGCTCCGGGTGTTCGCCACCGTCGGTGAGGCCGTGACGGGGACCGACGTCGCGGCGGTGCGGCCGCTGTTCGGCCCGACGACGTCGTTCTTCAACTTCACCGGGTCGAGCGAGACCGCGTCGCTCGCCTTCAACGAGATCGCGCCGGGCGATCCGGTGCCCGAGGGGAGCATCCCGGCGGGCGAGCCGGCGTTCGACAAGGAGATCCGGATCCTCCGCGAGGACGGCACCACCGCGGCGGTCGGCGAGACCGGCCAGTTGCTGTGCGTGTCCGACGCGGTGACCCCGGGGTACTGGGGCGCGTACGAGCAGACGGCGCTCCGTGCCGGGATCGCCGAGGACGGCCGGGCCACCTGGAAGCAGGGCGACCTCGCGCGGATCGACGAGGACGGCAAACTCACGCTCCTCGGTCGGGCCGACGACGCGGTCAAGGTCCGCGGGTACCTCGTCGAGCCGAGCGAGATCGAGGCCGCCATCCGCCGCATCGACACGGTCCAGGAGGCCGTGGTCACCGCGATCGTGCAACCCGGGGCATCCACGCGCCTCGTCGCCTACGTCGTCGGTCGAGCCGGGCGGCGCACGGCGTCGCCCGCTGCGATCCGACGTGCCCTGCGCGCCGAACTCCCCGCCTACATGGTGCCCGGGACGATCGTGCCGATGGTGGCGCTGCCGCGGAACGAGCGCGGCAAGGTCGACCGCGCCGAGCTCCCGCCGCCCCCGGCCGCCGGGACCGGAGACGACGCCGGTGGGGGCGACGGCGCGGTCGCCACGATGAACGAGACCACCCACGACCAGTGGGAACTCGCCGTCGGGCAGATCTGGGCCGAGGTCCTCGGGCTGCCCGCCGTCGCGCCGGAGGACGACTTCGCGTCGCTCGGCGGGGACTCCCTGGCCGCGGAGGAGATGCTCGCCGCCGTGTCCGACCGGATCGGAGTCGAGGTGCGGTCCGCCGAGATCCTCGAGCATCCGACCCTGGCGGACTTCGCGCGGCGGGTCCGTGCCGGGACCCGAGCCGTGCCGAGCCACCCCGACGTCGTCAAGCTGACGAGTGGCGGCGGCGCGCCCGTGTTCTGCTTCCCCGGTGCCGGCGCCCTCGGCCTGACGTTCGTGCCCCTGGCCCGGCACCTGGCCGACCACGACGTGTACGTGTTCCAGCAGCACGGCCTCGAGCGGCGCAGTCTGCCGGACTGGAGCGTCCCCGCGGCGGCGCGTCGGTTCATCGAACTCATGCGCGTGGTCCAGCCGCACGGCCCGTACCGGCTCATCGGGCACTCGCTCGGCGGCCTGATCGCCCTCGAGATCGCGACGACCCTCGCCGAGAACGGGGAGACCGTCGAGCACGTCGTGCTCCTGGACACCTACCTGCCGCGGAGCACGGCGGAGCAGGGCGCGCTCGAGTTCGCCCGACTGCCGGAGCGCGAGCACGGGTCGCGAGTGCTCAACGCGGTGCGCCGCGGCGCGGAACAACAGCTCCGCAGGGTCCTGCCGGGTGGACTCCCGCAGGTCAAGCGGGTGTCCCGCCGGCTCCGCGCCTACACGGCGGGGGTCGTCCGGTACCGGGGACAGGACCACTTCGACGCGTTCTTCGACCAGGCCTCGGTGATGGTCCGCCGGCACCGGGTGCGCCCGTACGACGGCACGGTCACGTTCGTGTTCGCCGACGGCAACCCGGACGGGCCGGACTCGTGGCGCCCCTACCTGCGCGGCGAGATGCGGTTCCCCCGGCTCGCGAGCGAACACAGTTCCCTGCTCCGCGAACCCCACGTCACCGAACTCGCGGCGATGCTCCACGACGTCACGGGGATCTGACCGCACGGCCACGGCACCGGCGGCGGGGATACGATCCCGGGCATGGAAACGCCCGAGGAGCCGTACGACTTCGCCGACCAGAACGCCAAGCTCATCGTCCTCGAGGCGCTGTGCTACGACCTCGACGTCCTCGAACCGTACGCGGGTGCGGCGCACGAGGATGCCGAGGACGAGGACGAGGTCGTCGAGGGCTCCGGGCAGCTCGCCCGCGAGTACTACGAGGACCTCGAGGTCCTGCCCTCGCAGCTCGCGCTGGTGACGCAGCTGACCGTCGACGGGGACCTCCAGATCTACGGCGACGTCGATCCCGACTGGAGCGGGGACGACGACCGCCACGACCCGCTGACGTGGAGCGACATCGTGGAGTTGCCGGCGCTCGAGACCGTGTGGACGTCCGCGCCGTTGCCCGCGCACGTCGACGCCGAGCTCCGGGCCAAGGGCGTGACGATCGAGACCACGTAGGGCGGCGGTGTCGGGGGTGTCCGGCAGGGTGTCGGCATGAGCGGCATCGACACGTGGATCCAGGTCGTCGGGACCGTCGTCGCGCTGCTCGGCGTGGTCGTGTCGTGGGTGTACACCGCGCGGCAGCAGCAGCGTGACGCCCGGACCGCCGAGGGCGCCCGTCGAGCTGCCGAGCAGGACCGGCTCACCGCCGCCGCGAGCGCCGAACGGGCCGAGCGCACCTCGGCGCTGTCCATCGACACCCTCGAGCGCATCGCCGGCGCGCTCGAACGCCTGGCACGACCGAGCGGGGGTCCGCCGTCCACGCCCGCTCCGTCGGACGCCGGCCGGGAGGCGCGTGCCGCGTCGGTCCCTCCGGCTCCGTCCGTCTCGTGGCGGATCGCGTCGGCGCCGGACGGCGGTGCCGTCCTCCGGAACACCGGCACGGCGAGCGCGTTCGACGTGCGTCTGACGGCGGACCCGACCATGCCGGTCGTCGTGTCCGAGCCGCCGGCGGACCTCGCCGCGGGGGAGTCCCTCGCGTTCCGGGCCGTCCCCGACGCCGCGACGCGGGACCGGACCCTGACGGTGACGTGGCGGGCGACACCGGACGGGCCGACGTCCCGATGGCGGTACCCGTTCCTCCCGGCCGACGGTGCGAGCGGAGGCGACGTGTCCGCGAGCCGTCCCGCGCCCTGATCCGCGCCGGCTCAGCGGACGGCTGCGGAGAACGCGGCGAGCTGGTCCGTGAACTGTCGTGCGCCGCCCTGGGCGGGGTGGCGGACGGCGACCGCGTCGATGCCGGCGGTGGCGAGCGCTCCCTGGGCCTTCCGCCCCACGGCGACGACGTGGTCGATGCGCAGCGCCTCGAGCAGCGCGAGCGTCGCGGGAGCGCCGGCTCGGACCTCGGCCGGTCGGGGCGTCCGGTTCGTGCGTCGGTCGGGCGCGGCGAACGGGTGGTGCGGGTACACCGGCCACGCGACGGGCAACGGCCCCGCCCAGTCCCGGAGCGCGGCCCAGACCACCCGCGAGGAGGCCTCCCACGGCGCGGTCGGCTCCGGCGGTCGCGCGAAGCCGTCACCCTCGGCGGCCCCGGTCACGATCCCCGGGCGTGCGTCGAGTTCCCGCACGCTGACGAACGGCAGGCCCGTGTTCGTCATGCCCCGCCAGCCGGGGGCCTCGGCGACGAGCAGCACGGTCGATCCGGCGTCGGCGAGCAGGCGCAGGTACCGGTCGAGGTTGCCGCGTCGGAGCGTGCCCTCCGCCGACGCGTCGTACAACGCCTCGGCGTCGTCGGGCACCGGGACCGCGTCGAGCGCCGACCAGAACGCGGCGAGGTCGAGGGGCATGTCCCCATCCTGCCGCTCGCACCATCGGCCGAGCACGACCGTCGCGGTCCTTGACGTCCGACCGTGAGCCCGAATACGGTGCTGCCGCGCGCTGACACGAGCACGACGAACCCGGCCGCACCGCCGCGGCCGAATCCGGAAGGACCCCCGATGCCTCAGGACGACCCCCGCGGCCCGGCCGAGACGGAGCACACCCGCGTCGGCGACCAGAGCGTTCGGCACCGTCGCGAGTTCGATGCATCCGCGAGCGCCGTGCAACGCGCCCACACCGATCCCGAGCGCTTCGTCCGGTGGATGGGGCCCCACGGCACCACCGTCCGGCTCGACCGGTTCGACGCGGTGACCGGCGGTGCGTTCCGCTACGTCGTCGAGGCGGCGAACGGCGACGGCTGGGCCTTCCGTGGCTCGTACCACGAGGTCGTGCCGGGTCGCATCGTCCACACATGGGAGTACGAGGGCGAGAGCGGCGTGACGCTCGAGACCCTGCGGTTCGTGGACCTCGAGGGCGGGCGATCCGCGCTCGAGATCACCTCGACCCACGCCTCGAAGGAGGCCTGCGACGCCGTCCTCGCGAGCGGGATCGACGCCGGGATGGACGAGGACTTCGAGCGGATCGACGAGCTCCTCGCCGGTCAGGGGTAGCACGGGCCGTCCGCGGTCAGTCCTCGCAGGCCGTGCCGTCGCCGTCGCGGTCGAGCTGGCGCGAGTACCCCGGGTCGCCGACGTGGAGCGGTGCCGCACCGGCTGCCCGGACCGCCGCACAGTTCGCGAAGCTCGGTGCCGGCGTCGGACCGGCAGGTGTCGCAGCCGGCGCTCCGGGAGCCGCAGGAGTCGCCGGAGCCGGGACGACGGCGGCGCCGCCCGACCCGCTTCCGGCGGCCGTGCCTCCCGGTCGGGCCGAGAACGCCGTGCGGACCGCGGGCTGCATCGGGCAGGTCGCCAGGATCCGGGCGATCGCGTCGTGTTCGGCTGGGGTGACCCAGAGTCCGTACGCGGCCTTCACCGCGACCTGCCGGGCCACGTAGGAGCACCGGAACGCGACGACGTGCGGCAGCCATGTGGCGGCATCACCGGACCCCTTCTGCTCGTTCGACGGCCCGTCGACCGCCAGGAGGTTGCCCGGGTCGTTCGCCAGGTCCTCCCGAGCCTCCTGGTCGAGCTGCTGTGCCCCCGTCTGCCAGGCGTCCTCGAGCGCCACGACGTGGTCGATCTGCACGGCGGCCGAGGTCGTCGCGCCGCGCATGAACCGGATCGCCGCTCCCGTGTAGGGCGACACGAGGGTGCCGGACAGCACCCGGCAGCCTCCCGGGCGCTCGACGTCCGTGAGATCACGCGCCAGGACGTCGTCGCGGGTGTCACATCCGTCGTGGTCGCGGTCGAGCCAGGCGGTGCCGAAGTCGCCGACGCGGTCGTACCCGGTCGCCGCGGCGCGGCCCTTGACGGGCAGCGTCGCCAGGAGGGCGACGGCGGTGCCCGTCGCCGCCGTGGAGGGGGTGTCGGCGGCACCCGGAGCGGTCCCCGCGCTCGCGGCAGCGCTCACGCTCACCGCGCCGGGGCCGGCAGCAGCGGTGCCCGCCCCGCCGATGCCGCCGGTGCCGGAGCCGGGAGGCACGCCGCCGTTCACCGCCGAGCACGCGGTCAGCAGGCACAGGGTCCCGGTGACGAGCGCCGCCCGGACGACTCGCCGGAGCACGCCGCTCACGCGGACGCGGAGCGCCGGCGCTCCTCGACGCGCGCGATCACCGACCGGTAGGTCTCGACGAGTCCCTCGGCGGACCGCTCCCAGCTGAGCCGCTCCGCGCGCTCCCGCCCCGCCGCGGCGAGCTGGTCCGCGAGCGCCGGATCGGTCAGGACGGTCGCGATGACGCCCGCCCAGACGTCCGGGTCGCGCGACTCCACGACGACGCCGGTCTCACCGTCCACGACCGCCTCGCGCAGGCCACCCGCGGCGGCGGCGACCACCGGCACGCCGGACGCGGAGCCCTCGAGCGCGACGAGACCGTACGTCTCGGAGTGCGACGGCACGAGCACGAGTCCCGCGTTGCGGAACAGCATCGCCAGGTCCGGGCGCGACTGCGGACCGACGAACCGGACCCGGTCCCCGATGCCGAGTCGATCCGCGAGCGCGCGGAGCTCCTCGACGTATCCGGTCGCCTCGCTCGACGCATCGCCCGCGATCACCAGGTCCGGCCGAACGGCCTCGGGAACGGCGGCGACCGCGGCGATCGCCAGGTCGAGGCCCTTGAGGGGCTGCACCCGAGCGGCCGCGACGACGTAGCGGGGGCGGTCGTGGGCGGCGGCGCGGGTCGCGGCGCTCGCCGGACGGAACACCGAGCCGTCGACACCGGGTGGCACGATGACCACCCGCTTCGCTGCGGCGCCGAGCCGGGAGCGGACGGTGTCGGCCTCGGCCTCGCTGATCGCGACGACGGCGTCCGACTCGCGCGCCAGGAACGCCTCGCCCTCCATCCGGCCCGCCGACTCGGGGCGCTCGCCCTCGGACAGCGGAGTCGCTGCGTCGGCGGCGATCGAGTGGAAGGACTGCACGTGGGGGACCCCGCGCTCCCGAGCCACCGGCAGCGCGGCCATGCCGGAGAACCAGTGGTGCGCGTGGAACACGTCGTACGGGCCGAGCTCCGCCAGTCCCGCCCGGAACGGCTCGATGAAGGCGTCGTGTTCGCCCTTCGGGACCGGCTGTGCGGGCCCGGCCGACAGGAACCGGAGGCACACGCCCGCGACGATCTCGACGGAGTCCGGCTGCGTCGGTGACGACCGGCGGGTGACGATCTCGACCCGATGCCCGAGGTCCGCGAGCGCCTCGGCCTGGTGTCGCACGACGACGTTCATCCCACCGACCTCGCCGGAACCGGGCTCGTCCCCGGGGGAGGTGTGCAGCGACACGAGCGCGATCCGGAGCGGGGTGGCGGGGGTGTCGGTCACCGCGTCAGCCTACTGGCGAGCGGGTCGCGCCCCGCCCCGCTTCCCATCTCATCGAGATCGCAGTCGTTGCCGCTTCGATCCCCATTGAAGCGACACCGGCTGCGATCTCGTGACCCTCGTACGGGGGGTGGTTGTCCCCCTTTCGTGGGACGACACTTGTCCCGCGCGATGACGAGCATGGGGGTGGCGATGTCCTGGAAGACGATGTCCCACGGTGCGGACGCTCGAGGTGACTTCCACTGGAACACCATCCCCTGACGCCGCCCAGTCAAGGGGGCCGGACTGCCGGACAGGCGGTCGGGCCGCTCCGGAGCCCACCCGCCTCCGGAGCCCATGGAGGTCGCGGTCGTTGCCGCTTCGACCGGACCCGGAGCGACACCTTCTGCGATCTCGCGGGAGGACCGAGCGGACGCGGGGCAGGGCGAGCGGGCCGCGGTCGGCCTGGGGCTGCGCTCAGTCCTGACGCGAGTACCCGTGGAGGTCCTCCTGGGCCCCGTTGACCCACAGTCGCCAGCCGTCGGGCGTGGTCACGAGGACGGTCCGGTTGTATGCCTCGTCGACCACGTCCGCCTCGTACCCGCCGGCGCGGAGACGTGCGGCGAGTGTGTCGAGGTCGCCGCGGTGCTCGAACGACAGCTCGGTGCGGCCGTCCGCACCCTCGTGCAGGGCCGCGAGCCCGCCGCCGTCCGCGGTGAAGTCCGCCCATCCGCCACCGTCGGCCGCGATCCGGGGTCCGAGGCCGATCGCTCGGAACACCCGCGCCGCCTCGGCGACCGACGACGCGTAGCGGATGGGCATGACGCTGAGGTCGCCGCCCACTGCTGCTCGGTCCGCGGTGGTGATCGCGACCGGTGCACCGGCGGCGTCGACGGTGAGCAGCTCCCCGACGTCGGCGAGCGTGCTGGTCCGGACGGCCAGCTCTGCTCGGTCGAGCTCGCGCCGCACTGCCGGGAGGTCCGCCACCAGCACCTGCAGATCGACCCGTCCGTCGTCGGCCGACCCGTCATCGACGCCGCGGATGGCGAGGACCCCGTCGCCGTCGAACTCCGTCCAGTCGCCGTCGGCGGGGGCATCGTGCCGTCGGAGCCCGAGCGCCGTCGCGAGGTCGTGCCATGCGGCGGGGTGGGCGGTGTACAGGATGCTGCGGATGGTCGTCATGGTCGTTCCCCCTCCGTCGGGGCGGCCTCGGCACCCGACAGGTACGTGGACATCACGTGTTCGACGAGCGACGAGAGCGAGACCCCCTCGTCGATGGCGCGGTGCTTGAGCTCGCGGACGAGTTCGGCCGGCAGGTACACGTTGAACTGCACCTTGTTCCCGCTGCTGGCTACCATGCTAGCAATCTAGATCGGAACGGTCAGTCTGTCCACGGGGGAGGGCGAGGCGGAGCGACGCCGGTGTGCGGGCCGGTGCCGCGCCTCCCGGCCGTCCGGCGTAGGTTGCACGGATGGCGAGCAACGCGACGGTGCTGACGGTGCCCGGACCGGCCGGTGACCGGGAGGTCCGGATCTCGAGTCCGGAACGCGTGCTGTGGCCGCAGCTCGGGCTGACGAAGCTCGATCTCGCGCACTACCTCGTCACCGTGGGGGACGCGTTCGTGCGCGCGAACGGGGACAGGCCGGTGTCGCTCCAGCGGTTCCCCGAGGGCGTCGACGGCGAGCAGTTCTTCTCGAAGAACCCGCCGAAGGGCGCACCCGCTTTCGTGCGCGCCGTCACCGTGACCTACCCGAGCGCCCGCGCACACCCGCAGATGATCATCGACGAGCCCGCCGCGGCGGTGTGGGCGGCGCAGATGAACACCGTCGTGTTCCACCCGTGGGCGTCACGTGCTGAGCGGAGCGACTTCCCGGACCAGCTGCGGATCGACCTCGACCCGCAGCCGGGCACCGACTTCCACGACGCCGTCCCCGCCGCGCTCGAGCTGCGGAAGGTCCTCGACGAAGCGGGGTTGACCGCGTGGATCAAGACCTCGGGGAACCGCGGCCTGCACGTGTACGCGCCGATCGAGCCCGAATGGGCGTTCCTCGACGTGCGGCACGCGGTGATCGCCGCCGCCCGCGAACTCGAACGGCGGATGCCGGAGCAGGTGACGACCGCGTGGTGGAAGGAAGAGCGCGGCGAGCGGATCTTCGTCGACTTCAACCAGGCGAACCGGGATCGGACGATCGCCGGTGCCTACAGCCCCCGAGCACTCCCGCACGCGTCCGTCTCGACCCCGCTCCGATGGGAGGAACTGTCGGAGACCGACCCGCGGACACACACGGTGCGCACGATCCCGGAGCGACTCCGCGCCGTCGGTGACCCGTGGGAGGACATGCACGCGCAGCCCGCCCGCATCGACGCGTTGCTGGCGTGGTGGGAGCGGGACCTCGCTGCCGGTCTGGGCGAGATGCCGTTCCCGCCCGACTACCCGAAGATGCCGGGGGAGCCGCCCCGCGTGCAGCCGTCCCGGGCGCGCAAGCAGCAGGCCTGACGCGCGCCCCGGCCGAGATCGCAGAACGCGCCGCGTCTCCGCGCCGAGAATGCAGAACGCGCCGCTGCACCCGGAGGTGAGCGGCGCGTTGTGCGATCTGGGCTGGGTGCCGATCGGTTCCTACAGGCCGAGCGCTGCCTCGTCGCGTGCGGTGCGCCCGTCCTCGGTGCGCTTGGTCTGCGTCGGGAGGCCCGCGCTCGCCGTGTGGAGGCGGGTCAAGCGCGACCACGTCCCGCGGTGCGCGTCGCTGATGCCGTCGATGCCGTTCATGCTGCCATTCCTTCCGTGCCGAAGAGCGTGGTCATGTGCTCGATGAGGTGCTGCTTCGCGAGGTCGAGCGTCGCGAAGTCCCCGACGTAGCGCCCGAAGGTGTCCATCGCGTAGTGGTGCGCGCCGTGCTGGTCGATGGTGCCGCCGAAGTACCCGGCGTGCGTCGCGACCCAGAGGCCCTCGTCCGCGAGGGCCCAGGTGGTCGTCGGTGCCGGAGCGGCGGCGCGCTCGATGAGCGGCGTGACGATGGCGGGGGCGTTCACGCGCCGAGCCCGAGGGTGACGAGCGCGAGGCTCGCGACGGTGACGCTGACGATGCCGGTCACGGTCGCGCTGGCGACGAGTGCGCGCTGGTGCCGCGCCTCCCGGATCTCCGTGAACGGGCTGCGCTGCGCCGTGTGACGGACGGGGAGGAGATGCGTGCTCATGGTGGTCCTGTTCTCGAAGGGCGGTGCCCGGGAACTCGTTCGGTTCGGAGACTATCTCCGACCTGGAACAACTGTGGCACGGAGTTACTAGTTCGCCTAACTATGGAGGAGAACTGTGCGGAATTCGGACAGTCGGTTTGTTTCCGCCGGGGCCGGGCGACTCGGTGGACCCTGATCGGCGTCCTCGACCCGCTGATCGTCGCATCGCTGGGTGAACCGTGCACCTCCGCAGGGGGACAGCCGCGTGAACGGGACAGTCCGGTCGGGAACCGCGGGTCAGGGTGGCCAGGCGACCCAGAGCGCCCAGATCGCGATCGGCTGGACCGCGATGCCGACGACCAACGTCGCCGTCGCGCGACGCGTTGAGGCGGACAGCGCAGGGGTCCCGAGCACCGGGGACAGCGGCAGCAACATGCGGAAGGTGCTCTGCTGCGGCAGGAACACCGCGACCAGGTACGCGACGTACGCGACGACGAACGCCCCGATCCCGACCCCGAGTGCACGACTCCGGAACGCCAGACACCAGCCGACGGCGACGAGGAGCAGTACGACGATCGGCACGCCCCAGCCGCCGACGAGCCGTTCCGCGAACAGGAACCACGGCGTCAGCGGGCGGAACACCGCGGCGGCGTCCCCGAAGTAGTCCCGCCACCAGGCGGTCTCCGTGGCCACGTAGCCGTCGCCGCGGCCGGTGACGAGCGTCACGACGACCGGCCACGCGAGTCCTGCCGCCGCGGTCACGAGACCGGACGCGACCACCGCGAGGTGCGTCCGGAGCGGCAGCGGCCGTCGACGCACGAGTGACGCCACCCACACCGCCGCGAGGGCGACCGGCACCGCGAGGGCACCGGGGTGCGTGAACGCCGCGGCCACCCCGAACGGCATCGCCACGAGCGGCCGGCCCCGGAGCACCGCCAGGAGTGCGGCGAACACGAGCGCGAGGAACAGGGACTCGGCGTACGCGACCTGGAACAGGAACCCGAGCGGTCCGAACGCGAAGAACAGCGCGCCCCACATCGCGGGACGGCTGCCGAACCGCTCCGCGAGCAGCCGGTGCAGGACGACCGTGGCCGCGCCGCCCGCCACCACCGACACGGTCACCGCGGCCGGTGCGTATCCGAGCGAGGTCAGCGACATGAGCGCGCGCACCACGGCCGGGTACACCGGGAGGAACGCCCACACGCTCTTCTGCACCGCACCGCCCGCCACGGGCAGGTCCGACGGGTAGCCATGCAGGGCGATCCGCCGGTACCAGGCGCCGTCCCAGGCCGTGAGGAACCCGCCGAACCCGCCTGGGGCCCGGAGGGTCGCGTGTGCGTCGTGGACGCCGCCGCTCACGATCCAGGCGGTGAGCAGCAGGCCGGTCGCGAGCACCCGCGACACCGCGTAGCCGCCGAGCACGACGAGGGTCGCCGCGCCCGGACGCGGGATCGTGAGCCGTCCGGGCGCGCGGTCGGACCACAGGCCGTCGCGGCCACACGGACGTCCCCGCTCGACGAGGTCCCAGGCACCCACGGGATCAGCGCAGCACGCTGCTGAGGTCGTAGGCGATCGGCTGCTCGAGCTGCTCGTAGGTGCAGGACCGCGCGTTCCGGTCGGGCCGCCACCGGTCGAACTGCACCGTGTGGCGGAACCGGTCGCCCTCCATCTGGTCGTACCGCACCTCGACGACGCGCTCCGGCTCGAGCTCGACGAACGAGGTGTCGCGCCCCGAGGCGAACCGGCTGCGTTCGGTGGCGCCGGTGACGGGCCTCCCGTCCGCGTCCCGCCGGACCAGTGGGTCCAGTTCGGTGACGAGTTCCCGCCGTCGGGCGTCGGAGAAGGCGGAGACGCCGCCGACCATGCGCAGCTCGCCGTCTGCGTCGTACAGGCCGAGCAGCAGGGACCCCACGCCCTCGCCCGACTTGTGGACGCGGTAGCCGACCACGACGACGTCGGCGGTGCGGTGGTGCTTCGCCTTGAGCATCGTGCGCTTGTTCGGCGCGTACGGCCCGGCGAGGGGCTTCGCGACGACACCGTCGAGTCCCGCCCCCTCGAACTCGACCAGCCAGCGGCGGGCCTCCTCGACGTCGAGCGTGCGCTGGGACACGAACAGCGGGTTCTCGAACGCGCGACCGAGTTCCTCGAGTGCCACGCGGCGCTCGGCGAACGGCAGGTCCCGCAGGTCCCGGTCCTCGAACGCGAGCAGGTCGAACGCCACGAAGGCAGCGGGGGTCTCGACCGAGAGCTTCCGGATCCGGGACGCGGCGGGGTGGATCCGCTGCGTCAGGGCGTCCCAGTCCAGCCGCTCCGCGCCCGGTTCGCCGGTCCGCACGACGATCTCGCCGTCGAGCACGCACGGCCCCGGCAGCTGGTCGCGGAACACCGCCACGAGCTCCGGGAAGTACCGGGTGAGCGTCTTCGACCCGCGGCTGCCGATCTCGACGTCCGTGCCGTCGTGGTAGACGATCCCGCGGAAGCCGTCCCACTTCGGCTCGTAGCTGAGGCCCCCGGGCACGGCGTCCGCGGCGGGGACATCCGGGACGGCCTTGGCGAGCATCGGGGCAACGGGGTCCGCGGCGGTGGGGAGGGCCATCGACCCATCCAACGCCCCGCGGCCGGGAGGCTGCCGTCAGCGTCGACGGGCGTCGGCGGCGCTGCTTGCCGTCGACGCCGCTGACGGCCGCGGCGGAGCCGTTAGTCCTGGGAGGACGTCACACCGCGCTGCTCCTCGGCGAGCATCGACACGATCCGGTCGCGCAGCACGTTCTTGCGGACCTTGCCGACCGGGGTCATCGGGAGCTCGTCGATCACCACGAGGCGCTCCGGCAGCTTCTGCACGGCGATCTGCTTGCTCCGGAGGAAGTTGGTCAGGTCGGACAACGAGGGCTCGTCGTGACCGGGGGCGACCACCACGAAGGCGCACGAGCGCTCGCCGAGCCGCGGGTCCGGCATCGCGACGACGGCGACGGTGCGGACCGCGGGGTGCTCGCCGAGCAGGTCCTCGACCTCGCGCGACGAGATGTTGATGCCGCCGCGGATGATGATGTCCTTGATGCGGCCGCTCACCCGCACGAAGCCGTCCGCGTCCATCACGCCGAGATCGCCCGAGCGCGAGAACCCGTCCGGCGTGAACAGCGCGGCGGTCTGCTCCGGATCGCGGTAGTACCCGAGCATGTGGGACGGGCCCTGGTACGCGATGTCGCCGCTCGTGCCGGCGGGGACCTCGACGCCGTCCTCGTCGACCACCTTCACGACGGAGTCCGCGAGGGCCCGGCCGTCCGAGAGCACGGACTTCTCGGGGGCGTCCTCGGGTGCGCACAACGCGGTCGTCATGTTCTCGCTCCGCCCGTAGAGGCTGAGGATCTGGCACGACGGGAACATCGCGCGCGCGGACTGCACGACGGCACCCGGGATCGGCGCGCCGGCACACACCCAGTACCGCATCGAGCTGAGGTCGTGGCGCTCCGGGTCGAATGCCTCCATCACGGTCGTCAGGAACGTCGTCGACGTCACGGTGATCGTGCAGCCGTACTCGCGGATGCGCTCGATGCCCTCGTCCGGCGCCCAGACGGGCATGAAGTGGGTGCTGCCCCCCACCATGAGCGGCATGAGGAGGCCCGTGATGAGCCCGGTGGAGTGGCTCACGGGCGACGGGTTGAACATCACGTCGCCCTCGTCGACGTGCAGGCGCTCGTTGAGCAGGCGTGCGGCCGCGTGGATGGTGTTGAAGGTGTGGAAGCAGCCCTTCGGGCGGCTCGTGGTGCCCGAGGTGTAGACGACGAGGCAGCCATCGTCGGGGCCCGCGGTGTCACCGAGCGACGCGTCGAGCTCGTCGAGGTCGCCCTCGGCCGCCAGCGACGCGAGGTCGATCGCGCCGTCGAGCGCGTCCGGGTACTCGGCCCGGGCGACGACGACGTGGTCGAGGGTCGGGATCCGGTCCTTGAGCGCGGTGAACATGGCGAGGTGGTCGAAGCGGTGGAACACGTGCGGGCCGATCACGACCTTCGCCTCGGAGTGCTCGAGGACGTAGCCGACCTCGTCGTGCCGGAAGATCGGCATCGTGGGGACGAGGATCGCGCCGAGCCGCGAGAGCGCGACGACGATCGTGGCGAACTCCGCCCAGTTCGGCATCTGCACGACGACGCGGTCGCCCCGTTCCACGCCGAGGCCGCGCAGGCCGACGGCGAGGCGGATGGCGTCCTCGCGGAGCTGCCCGTACGTCAGCGTGAGCGTGCCGTCGGTGACGAACGTCCGCTCCGGGTGGGCGTCGGCACGGTCGCGGACGATGTCGATGAGGACCCCGTCCTGCCAGTCGCCGTTCGCGTAGTACCGCTCGACCTGCTCCGCCGTGTAGTTCCCGAGGGCGCTGCTCGCTGACATCGTGCTCCTGTTCCAACGTGGTGCCGCTGCTGGTTCGGAGACGGGTCGGGTCCGGATCGGGTTCGCACGGGACGCTCGGTCGTGGTCCGGCTCATCTTCGGCCGTTCGTCAGGCTAACAGCAGGGTGCGCCAATGTCCGACGGCCCTAGACTCGCCTGCGACGCGGGGTGCCTCCATCGAGCGAGGCTGAGAACAGACCCGTCGAACCTGATCTGGTTAGTACTAGCGAAGGGACGTCATCCGTGGCATCTCCATCTGTCCCACTCGACCCGTCGGCGCTCGCAGCGGCGTTGGACGGTCTCCGCGACCGCCCGCCACTCGTGCAGTGCCTGACGAACATCGTCGTCGCACAGTGGACGGCGAACGTGCTGCTCGCGGTCGGCGCCGCGCCCGCCATGGTCGACAACCCGGAGGAGGCCGGGCCGTTCGCCGGGGCCGCGGGCGGCGTGCTCGTGAACCTCGGCACCCCGCAGGAGCCGACCGTCGAGGCGATGACGGCGGCGGTGCTCAGCGCCGCGGAGCACGGGACGCCGTGGGTCCTCGACCCGGTCGCCGCGGGCGGGCTGGGATGGCGCACGGGCGTCGCCATGGACCTGCTCGAGCACCGGCCCTCCATCGTGCGCGGGAACGCATCGGAGATCATGGCGCTCGCGGGCGGCGCGGGCGGCAAGGGCGTGGACGCGACCGACAGCCCGGAGGCGGCGCTCGGGTCGGCGGAGGAGGTCGCCCGCCGCTTCCACACGGTCGTCGCGGTGAGCGGACCCACCGACCACCTCACGGACGGCGACCGGACCGTCCGACTCCGCAACGGGCACCCCTGGATGACGCAGGTCACCGGGGTCGGCTGCGCACTGGGGGCGCTGATGGCCGCGTTCGCGGCGACGGGATCCGAACCGCTGCTCGCCGCGTCCGCGGCGACGGCGGTGCTCACCGTCGCCGCGGAGCAGGCCGCCCCGCTCAGCCGCGGGCCGGGCACCTTCGCCGTGCAGTTGCTCGACCAGCTCGCCTCGATCACGTCGGCCGAGGTCGCGGACCGGGTCCGGCTCGTGTGAGCGGCTCCCGGTCGTCCGACCTGTCCCTCTACCTCGTCACCGACACGCGGATGTGCGGGGTGAGGGGTGTCGCCGACACCGTCCAGGAGGCCGTGGGCGCCGGCGTCACGGCCGTGCAGCTCCGAGACCACGATGCATCCGACGACGAGTTCGTCGCGATGGGCCGCGCGGTCGTCGCCGCCGTCGGCGGGCGGGTCCCCGTGCTCGTCGACGACCGGGTCGCACTCGTGCGCGCCATCGGAGCCGACGGCGCGCACGTGGGGCAGTCCGACCTGCACCCGGTGCTGGCACGACGTCTGCTCGGACCGAGCGCACTCATCGGGCTCTCCGCCCAGACCGTCGCCCACGTGCACGCCGCGGAGGCGATGGGGCCGGGCGTCATCGACTACCTCGGCGTCGGTCCGGTGTGGCCGCAGAGCACCAAGCCGGACGCCGCCGAGCCCTGCGGACTCGACGGATTGCGTGCCGTGGTCGATGCCAGCCCCTGGCCGTGCGTCGCCATCGGCGGTGTCGACGTCGCGCGTGCGCCGTCGGTCCGGGCCAGCGGTGCGGCGGGGATGGCCGTGGTCAGTGCGATCTGCGGCCGCTCCGACGTCGCGGCAGCCACGTCCGCGCTCAGAGCTGCCTGGGGGAGTGGTGCCCGATGAGGCCACCGGTCGCCCTGAGCATCGCCGGCAGTGACCCGTCCGGCGGGGCGGGGATCCAGGCGGACCTGAAGACCTTCAGCGCGCTCGGCGCGTACGGAACGACCGTTCTGACCGCCTTGACCGCGCAGAGCACCACCGGCGTGTACGGCGTGCACGAGGTGCCCTCGTCCTTCGTCGCCGAGCAGCTGCGTGTGCTCACCGACGACGTCCGCGTCGACGCGGTGAAGATCGGCATGCTCGCCACCGCCGGGACCATCGACGTGGTCGCCGCGTTCCTCCGGGTGCCACCGTGCGACGTCGTCGTGCTCGACCCGGTGATGGTCGCCACGAGCGGTGACCTCCTGCTCCGTCCCGACGCGGTCCACGCCATGACGGAGCTCCTGCCGCTCGTCTCGCTCGTCACGCCGAACATCCCGGAGGCCGCGGCGCTGCTCGCGACGGTGCCCGCCACGTCCGTCGACGCGATGCGCGACCAGGCACGCGAACTCGTGCGCCGCGGTGCTCGTCGCGTGCTCCTCAAGGGCGGACACCTCGACACCGGTGACGAGGTGGTCGACGTCCTCGCCGATGCGTCGGGGGTCGAGTGCCTCCGGAGCCCGAGGATCCCGACGGAGAACACCCACGGCACGGGGTGCAGCCTGTCCTCGGCGGTCGCGGCACTGCGGCCGCGACGGGGTTCGTGGGCGGAGGCGGTCCGTGACGGCCGGTCCTGGCTGCAGGACGCGCTCGCGGGCGCCGACGTGCTCGACGTCGGACAGGGCCACGGCCCTGTCCACCACTTCGTGCACCTGTGGGACGAGCGATGAGCTTCACGGACGAGGTCTGGGAGACCGTGGCGCCGATCCGCGATGCGGTGGACGCGCTCCCGTTCCTCGTGGCGCTCGAGCGCGGTTCCCTCCCGAGGGCGACGTTCCTCCACTACCTCGAGCAGGACGCGGCGTACCTGGGGGCGTACGCGAGGGTCCTGGCCGCCGCGGCGACTCGAGCCGACGACGCCGGGGACCTCGCCTTCTGGAGCAACGCCGCCGCGAACGCGGTCGCCGTCGAGCGGCAGCTGCACGCCTCGCACGGTGTGGACGGCTCCTCGGTGGCCCCGTCACCGACCTGCGTCGCGTACACGTCGTACCTGCTGTCGCTCACGGCGTCGTCGTCGTACCCGGTGATCGTCGCGGGTGTGCTGCCGTGCTTCTGGCTCTACGACGACGTCGGACGCCGGTTGCGGCACCGCGTGGGCGACCTCGACGGCCATCCGTACGGGGACTGGATCGGGACCTACGGGGATCCGGGCTTCGCCGCGGTCACCGCCGAGGCCCGCGACGTGGTCGACCGTGCCGCGGATGCAGCCTCCGCCCACCAGGTCGAGCAGATGCGACAGGCCTTCACCACGGCGTCGCGCTACGAGTGGATGTTCTGGGACGCCGCGTGGCGGCACGAGGTGTGGCCGGTGTGACGGGCGTCGCGGCGGATGGCTGCAGCCGGCGCGGCACCGACGGGGGGCGACTCGTGCGGCGCGGCCGCTCGCGCGCGCCGCGTCAGGTCAGCGGCTCGGTGCGCGCGGCGTCCGCGGCCCTCAGGAAGGCCCTGACCTTGCCCGTACCCGCGTAGTACGGGTCGCCGTCCCCGCGCTCGTGGCGGCGGCGGCTGTACTCGTAGAGCACCGCGAGTTTCCAGTTCGCGAGCACGACGTACCACCGGAGGTGGTCGAGGGGAGCGCCGGTCGCATCGGCGTACCGCGCCACGAGCGTGCGAGCGTCGGGGAACCCGGGCGCACTGCTCGCCGCGCCGAGTTCCTGCACGGGCGTCGACGGGCCCCCGGGCCCGGACCAGGACGCGACGAGGTACCCGAGGTCCACGAGGGGATCGCCGACGGCGGCGAGCTCCCAGTCGAGCACGGCCGCGACCCGCGGGGCGTCCGGCGCGAGCAGCAGGTTCCCGAGTCGGTAGTCGTTGTGCACCAACGCGGCCCCCGACTCGGCCGGCGCGTGCTCGACCAACCACGCGTCGACGTCGGCGAAGGCGTCGGGCGGGGAGCCGTCGGGCTCGGCGACGAGTCGTGCGAGGCGGTCCCGCTGCCGGAGGTTCGCGCCGTCGGGTCGGCCGCGGAGCCCGAGCGTGTCCCACGGCAGGCGGTGCAGCGCGGCCAGCCGGTCCACGAGGTCGTCGGCGAGTGCGGCGCGGGCGGCGGGTGTCGACAGCCCCTCGGGCAGGTCCGTCGTGACCACCGGACCCGCCACGTACGACATGGCGAAGCACGGCACGTCGAGCACCGTGCCGGCGTCGGCCGTCGCGAGCACGCGTGGCACGGGTACCGATCCGCCGGCGTGGCTGCCCACCGCCGCGATCACGCGGGCCTCGCGGAGGACGTCGTTCGCGCCGGGGGGCGTCGGCGGTGGGGGTGGGCGTCGGACCACGACGCGCTGCCCGGCGTCGTCCTCGACGAGCCAGGTGACGTTGGCGTGGCCGTCGCCGATCGGCCGCACCGACACCCGCGAGTCGGTCAACCCGGCGTCGGCGAGCCACCGCCCGAGGGCCGCGGTCGTCGTCGCGTCGACGGCGGTCCCGGTTCCCGCGCCGGTGGTCCCGGCGGTCGCACCGTCGCTCACGCGTCGTCCCCGCGCAGGTGGGCGAAGTAGTCCGTCGGCCACTCGACCTCGAACTGCCCAGCGCCCCGCTCGCCGTCGATGCGCGCCACGCACCCACCCTCGAGCACGGTCGTCCCGGTCCGCTCGTCGGGCAGGTGCAGCACGCCGAAGACGTCGAGGTCGAGCGTCGTCGTGCCGCCCTCGACGTCGTGCAGGACCGCGTGGAGTCGGCGTTGCTCGTACCCGGCGCCGTAGGTCGTGTCGTCCTCGATGCGCGACACGGGCACCGGCCGGCCGTCCCGCAGGACGTACCCGGCGAACCCCCACCGCCCGGCGGCGATCCACGTCCACCCGTTCACCGCGCGCCCGGAGGGCGTGTACGCCACGAGCCACTTCCAGTGCTGGGGCGCACGCCAGTCCCGCAGACCCCACGAGTGGTCGCGGTGCCCGATCGGCCCGAGCTCGAACGCGTGGTCGTCCGCGCGCACGTGACCACGGACGGCACCGGTCTGCTCGATGCGGTCCTCCGCGAACCAGGACGGCAGGCCGTCGGGGGCGTCGCGGAAGCTGAAGGCCTCGTGCAGGGCCGTGAACGTCAGGTCGAGCTCGATGCGGTCCGTCCGCACGACGACGTCAGCCGTGCGCAGCGGATCCCGGTGCCGGACCGTGAGACCGCCGACGGTGAAGTCGTCGAGGTCCATGGCCTCGGCCACGCGCCCGCCGCCGAACTCGCGCACGGTCGGCGCGGCGTCGCCCCACACCGCCACGTTGTAACCCGCCGCCCCCGTGCCCGTGACGAACAGGTACACCTGCACCGCCAGTCGTTCCTCGGGCAGCACCGTCTGGTAGAAGACGCTGTCCCGCATGCGCGCCCCGGGTGCCGGTCGGTGCCGCAGGTCGTCCGTCGGCAGCAACGCTCGGGAGGCCCGGAGCACGTCCGCCCCGCCGCTCGCCGCAGCGCTCACGCCCGGTCCCCGAACGCCTGCCGGACCGCGACCTCGTACGACGGGGTCTCCCCGGCCCTCCCGAGCGATCGCTTGCCGATGCGCGTGCCACGGCGGTCGGGGGCCGCGTACGCCGTGGCGAGTGCGACGGCCTCGGCCTGCAACGCGCCCACGGCGTCGTCGGCGGTGGTGTCGACGATCCGGTCGAGCAGCCCGATCGCCAGGGCTTCGTCCGAACGGACGACCCGACCGGTGAACGCCAGCTCGGCGGCCATGCCGGGGCCGACGACGCGGGGGAGCATCCACGACGTCCCGAGCTCGCCGATCGAGAAGCCGACCTTGACGAACGCCGCGTTGAAGGAGGCACGCCGCACACCGAGCCGCACGTCGGCCGCGAGCGCCAGGGACAGGCCACCACCGGACGCAGCGCCGTTCACCGCGGCGACGACCGGGAACGGCAGGTCGTGGAGCGCCTGGACGGCCTCGCTCGCGGTGTCCTCGATGTCGAGGAACGCCGGGACCGTCGTCGCGCGCAGGGCCGGGAGCGCGGCGAGGTCGTACCCGGCGCAGAACGCGCGGTCGCCGGCGCCCGTGAGCACGAGCGCGCGCGTGCCGTCGCGCCGCAGGTGCCGCGCGGCCTCCCCGATCTCGCGGAAGACGTCGGCGTCCACGGCGTTCATCCGCGTGGGGTTGTCGATGACCAGGCGGCTGACACCGGCGTCGAGGTGCTCGAGACGGATGCCCTGCCAGGGGTGCGCGTGTCCGGAGCCGGTCGCGCCGCTGCCGGGCGTGCCGTTTCCGTCCGGGACCGTCGGCAGGCCCGTGCTGTCACCAGCGACGGTGCTGCCGGTCGTGCGTTCGGTGGAGTTCGGCGTCATCGGTTCGAGAACGACGCCTGGCGCTTCTCGAGGAACGCCTCGAGCGCTTCCGCCATGTCGGAGGTCCGGGTGAGCAGGGTCTGGCCGCGGTTCTCGAGCTCGAGCGCCGCGTCGTACGACGGGACCTCGAGGTTGGCCTGCATCGCGCGCTTCGACAGTCGGACGCCCGCGGGGGAGTTCGCGGCGATCGTCCGCGCCAGCTCGAGCGCGGCGGCGTCGACGTCCGGCACGACCCGGTTCACGAGACGCAGGGCGGCGGCCTCGTCGGCGTCGACCGCGCGGGCGGTGAACGCGAGGTCCGCCGCGACCGCGGGGCCCACCAGTCGGGGGAGCAGCCACGACACGCCGTACTCGCCGGTGGAGGTGCCGAGTGCGGTGAACGACGCCTGGAACACCGCGTCGGGTCCGGCGAGCCGGATGTCGGCGACGAGCGCGAGTGCCAGGCCCGTCCCGGCGGCCGGTCCGCCCACGGCGGCGACCACGGGCACGCGGAGGGCGCGGATCGCCGCGAGTGCGTCGGCGGTGCGCTCCTGTCGGTCGAGGTCGTCCGGGACGGTCGCGTCCGTGCGGTCCGCGGACTCGGCGACGTCGTACCCCAGGCTGAACGCGGATCCCGAGGCGCCGATCACCAGGACCCGGACGTCGACGTCGGCACGGACCGCGTCCGCCAGGTACTCGAGCGCCTGGACCATCGCGACGTCCAGCGCGTTGCCGGCGTCGGGTCGGTCGAGTGTGGCGACGACGACGCCCGGCGCGGGGCGCTCGACGCGGACGGGCGCGGGATCGGATCCAGGGCTGCTCACGGGTCGAGACTAGCCCGGCCACGGGAGGCCCGAACGGGGGCGCGGCGCCCCTGTGGACAGCGGCTTAGGGTGTCCACATGCGCAGACGTCGGGGTGGCATCGTCGGGATCGTGCTCGTGGTGGCGTACGCGGCGCTCCGCTTCGGGTTCCTCGCGTACCGGGAGCACGAGGACGGCATGTCGACCGTCGGGATCGTCGAGAGCCTCCTCGTCATCGCGCTCGGGGTGTTCGTCCTCATCGAGGTGGTCCTCGCCGTGCAGCACGCCCGCACCCGCGCCCGTGAGCGGGTGCTCGCCGAGCGGCACCCCGGTGCGTTCACGGCCCCCGTCCTCGTCAAGCGCGGCACCGCGGCCGAGGTCGACCGCGCCGCGGGCCTCCTCGGCGTGCGACCCGAGCGGCGGGCGCCGCGGAGCGCGGCGGGGACGCTCGTCGCCGACCAGCACGGGATCGGCCTGTACGTCGGTGGCGGGACGCCGACGCTCCTCCTCGGGGTCCCGCGCGCCGCGGTCGGTCAGGTGGGCACGGGGACCACGTCCTCCGCCAACCGCTACGGCGTCGGCACGGTCGAGGCGCTCCGGGTCGTGGTCGACAGCGGCGGACGCTGGACGACCGTGGACCTCCCGGTGTACCGGCGCGTGGTCGGGTTCTCGCTGGCGCTCCACGACGACGCACTGCGCGAGGTCGTCCGCTCGGTCGCCGCGGCGGCGCAGGTGCCGCTCGACGCCCAGGTGCGCGGCTGACGCGTCCTCGGCGCCCGCGTCGGGGATCTCCGGATCGCAGGCGGCGTCCGCGTCGGCCTCAGGCTGGCCGGATCTCCTCCGATCGCCCGAGCAGGCGAGCGTGGAACGCGGTCTGGGCGAGCGCGGACGCGAGCAGGTACCCGGTCATCGACGCGATGCCCCCACGGAACGGCACGTGCGCCGCGACCTCGAACAGCGTGGGACGGTCGAGCGTGTCGAGTGCCGCGGCGACGTGCTCGCCCCGTTCCCGCCGGTGGTCGGCGAGCGTCGCGGCCCGGGCCCGCACGTCGCGGAACCGGTACTCGTGTCCGGGGCACACCTCGAGCTCCGCGAGGTCGGCGAGTCGGTCGAGCGACGCCAGGTAGTCCTCGAGCGGGTTCGTGGCCGTCCGACCCCCGAGCCCCAGCCCGGAGTTGATCCGCGGGAGCACGTGGTCGCCGGTGAACAGGAGTCCGTCCGGCGCGTCGACGAAGCACAGGTGTCCGGTCGTGTGGCCCGGCGTCCACAGGGCCCGGAGTTCGCGCCCCGCGACCGGCAGGACGTCCCCGTCCTCCACGAGCAGGTCCGCCTCGACGTCCGGGAGGCGCCGCCCCGTTCCCCAGGCCCGCACCAGGCCGGCGCGCAGCGGCTCCGGCACGCCCCAGCGTGCGATGTCCTCGTCGTCCCGCCGACGGTCCTCGTCCTGGTGGCGGATCGCTCGCGCCTCCGCCGGGTGCATCGCGACCCGCGCGCCGGAGGCGTCCCGGACGGCCGCCGCCGCGCCGAGGTGGTCGACGTGCAGGTGCGTCACGGCGACGAGTCCGACGTCGTCGAGGGTCCGACCGATCGTGGCGAGGCCGTCCCGGAGCACCGCGAGCGTCGGTTCGGTGCCCCAGCCCGGGTCCACGACGACGAGCGACCCGTCGGCGGCCTCGAGCACGTACGTGAGCGTGGAGTCGGGGATGCCCGCGGCGAACGGGATCGCGAGGGTCCAGACGCCGTCCCGGACCTGCTCGACGGGCGGCAGGGTGCCCGCGGCGAACGCCTCGGCCTGCAGGGTGCTGACGGGGGTGGGCGGACTGGTGGGCGCCGGGGTCGTCACGAGGGCAGCCTAACGACGGGCCGCCGGCGCGATGGCGATCCTCCACAGTCGGCTCGCAGCCGTTCTGATCCACGGCATAGGGATCGCCGAGGAACCATACGCGCTCGCTCGGCATCCTCGACCCATGACCAGTCACCCGGCGACCCTGATCGACCGACCCGACCATCCCGCGGAGAGGAGGACCGCGGAACGACGCAGTGCGATCGTCCGACTCTTCCTCGGCGACCGCGCGGACGCGGCCTGGCTCCGTCCGGCGTTCTGGGCGCTGCTGCTCCTGACCGCCGTCTTGTACTTGTGGGACATCACGGTGTCCGGCTCCGCGAACAGCTTCTACGCCGCGGCGGTGCAGGCGGGCTCCGAGAGCTGGAAGTCCTGGTTCTTCGGGTCGCTCGACACTGCTGACTTCATCACGGTCGACAAGCCCCCTGCGTCCCTGTGGGTGATGGGACTCTCGGCGCGCATCTTCGGCTTCTCGAGCGCGAGCATGCTCGTGCCCGAGGCGCTCATGGCCGTCGCCTCCGTCGCGTTGACCTGGGGGGTGGTCCGTCGGACCCTCGCGCGACTCGGTGGCACGACGGCGAACGTCGGCGCGCTGCTCGCCGGGTTCGTCCTGGCGATGACCCCGGCCGCGGCGCTCATCTTCCGCTTCGACAACCCGGACGCCCTGCTCGTGCTGCTCATGACGGCCGCCGCGTACTGCACCGTCCGGGCCCTGCCCCGCGGGAGCTGGCGGTGGTTCGCGCTCGCCGGCGTCGCGCTCGGGTTCGCGTTCCTGACCAAGATGCTCCAGGGTCTGCTCGTCATGCCGGCCCTCGGACTCGTCTACGTGTTCGCGGCGCAGGCGACCTGGCGGAAGCGCGTCATCGGCGCGGTCATCGGGGTGGTGTCCCTCGTCGTCGCAGCGGGGTGGTGGGTGCTCACGGTGGCCCTCTGGCCCGCCGACGCGCGCCCGTACATCGGCGGATCGACCGACAACACCGTGCTCGACCTCGTGTTCGGCTACAACGGCCTCGGGCGGATCTTCGGCGGTGACGGCAACGGCGGCGGTGGCGGCGGCGGGATGACCGGGGGCACGGCCGGTTCGTCGTTCGGCGGATCGACGGGCCTCGAGCGGCTGTTCTCGTCCGAGATGGGGCTCGAGATCTCGTGGCTCCTCCCCGCGGCGCTCCTCGCGCTCGTCCTCGGCCTCGTGGCCGCTGGACGGCGTCCTCTGGCCGATCCGGCCCGCGCCGGGCTCGTGCTCTGGGGTGGATGGCTCCTGGTGACCGGGCTCGTGTTCAGCTACATGTCCGGCACGATCCACCCCTACTACACCGTCGCGCTCGCTCCAGCGATCGCGGGTCTGGTCGGCACCGGTGGGGCGATGCTGTGGGCACGTCGCCGGTCGGCACTCGGGACGCTCGGGCTCGCGGCCATGATCGCGATCACCGCGTCTTGGAGTTGGGCGCTCCTGGGCGAGAACGCGACCTGGGTGCCGTGGCTGCGGTGGGTCGTCCTCGTCGGCGGATTCCTGTCAGCCGGCGCCGTGGCAGTGGGGACCCTGCCGACTCTGCGCCGGCTCGTGGCGGTCGGCGTTCTCGCAGGCACGTTGTTCGGCCTCACCGGCACGACGGCGTACGCCGTGGCGACCACGACGGTCGGCCACACGGGATCGATCCCGAGCGTCGGTCCTGCGGGGAGCGGATCCTCGGGGACGGGCGGCGCCGCGGGCGGCATGGGCGGGGGCATGCCCGGTGGTACCGGTGGCCCCGGAGGCTCCTCCAGCGACTCCACCACCGGTTCCGGTGCCGGGACGGGCATGCCGCCCGTTGGGTCCGGAGGATCGGACTCGGACGCGACGACGGGGCAGCCGCCCGCCGGTGCGCCGGGGAGTTCGTCGGGCACGAGCGGCACGAGCGACGGGGGTGGCCGAGCGGCGGATGCCGGCAGCATGGGCGGCGGGAGCCAGACCACCTCGACCGCGCTGCAGAAGCTCCTCGAGGCGTCCGACGCCAAGTGGGCGGCGGCCGTGAACGGATCGCAGTCCGCAGCGCAGCTCGAGCTCGACACCGACCAGGCCGTCATGGCCATCGGCGGTTGGTCGAGCGACCCGACACCGACGCTCGCGCAGTTCAAGGCGTGGGTGAAGGAGGGCAAGGTCGGCTACTACATCGTCTCGAGCGGCATGGGCGGCGGCATGGGCGGCGGTCCGGGCGGTAGCTCCGCAGCGGACACGAGCGGCAGCGCTGGCGACACGAGCGGCAGCGCTGGCGACACGAGCGGCAGCGTCGACGGCGATGACGGCGGAGCTGGCGGCGGGATGCCGGGCGGCCAGTCGACCAGCACGGCGACCGCGATCCAGGCCTGGGTCGAGGCGCATTTCACGGCGAAGACAGTCGGGGGCCAGACGGTCTACGACCTCAGCGGCGACTAGGCTCACCGCGATGAGCAGCGCGCCCCTCACGAGGACCGACGGCACGCCCGTCCGGGTGCTCGTCGTGGACGACGAGGTCGCCCTCGCCCAGGCGATCGGCCTCGCGTTCACGGCCGATGGCTGGTCCACGCACGCGGTGCACCGCGGCCGCGACGTCCTGTTCGCAGCCCGGGAGTTCCAGCCGGACGTGGTGGTGCTCGACGTCATGCTGCCCGACATCGACGGCTTCGAGGTCCTGTCCCGGCTCCGGGACGCCCGCGATGACGCCCGCGTGTTGTTCCTCACCGCCAAGGACGCCCACGAGGACCGGATCGCCGGACTCACGGGCGGCGGGGACGACTACCTCACGAAGCCGTTCGGCATCGAGGAGTTGCTCGTCCGTGCGCGGATCCTCGCCCGGACGTCGTCGCGTGTGGTCGCCGACGGGGGGCCGGCCCGGCTCGTCGTCGAGGACCTGGAGCTCGACGAGGACACGCACGCGGTCACCCGCGGTGGCGAGGGCATTGACCTCACGGCGACCGAGTTCGAGCTCCTGCGGTACATGATGCGGAACGCACGACGGGTCCTCACCCGGGATCGCATCCTCACGAACGTCTGGGGGATGGACTTCGGGGCGTCGTCGAACCTCGTGGACATGTACGTGTCGTACCTGCGACGCAAGGTGGACGCCGGGCGCGAGCCGCTCCTCCAGACCGTACGGGGCACCGGGTACGTCCTCCGTCCGCCGACGTGAGGGCGTCCGGGGCCGGGAGTCCGCGGAAGGACCGGACGCACTCGCTGCGGTGGCGGATCGTCCTCATCGTGGCGCTGCTCCTGACGGTCACGAACGTCGTCGTCGGCGTCGTGACCGTCGTGGCGTTCCGTGGGTACCTGTTCGGGCGCCTGGACGACGACCTGACGACCGCGTCCCAGCGCGCGCTCGACGCGCAGAGCGACCTCCCGTCGCCGCCGCCGGACGGGCGCAACCCGCCCCCGGGCGTCACCGGCACCGATCCAGACCACGACTTCATCGGCGCACCAGGCCAGTCCGCGGACACGGTCGTCGCCGTGTCCCGGAAGGGAGCGTTCGTCATCGCCGGGTACACCGACGCGACGGGTGAGCAGCACCGTCTCAGCACCGCTGCGAAGGCGGCGCTCGCTCGGGTGCCGCGTGACGGCGATCCGGTCACGCGCGAGCTCGGCTCCCTCGGTGCCTACCGAGTGCTCGCCACCAGGTCGGACGGCGCGGTGTTCATCACGGCGCTCCCCGTGGGCGGCATCACGGCGGCGATCGCGCGGCTCGTCCTGGTCATCGCGATCGTCGCGGTGCTCGGGGTCGTGGTCGCTGCCTGGGCCGGGGCGATGCTCGTGCGTCGCGCGATGCGTCCGCTCTCGCGAGTCGCCGCCACCGCTTCGGCCGTCACCGCCCTCGATCTCGACAGCGGCGACGAGGGCATCCCCATCCGGGTCTCCGACGAGGACATCGGCGTCAGTCGCGAGGTCCGCCAGGTCGGCACGGCGTTGAACAGCCTGCTCGGGCACGTGTCGGAGGCCCTCGCCGTGCGGGATCGCGCCGAGACCCGCGTGCGCGCGTTCGTGGCGGACGCCTCCCACGAGCTACGGACGCCGCTCGCGACCATCCGGGCGTACGCGGAGCTGACGGGATCTGAACCCGCGTCGCCCGCGGTGCACCGGAACACCGAGCGGATCCGAGCCGAGGCGGTGCGCATGGGTGACCTCGTCGAGGAGCTCTTGCTGCTCGCTCGGCTCGACTCGACCGTGCCGCCCGTCCGGGAGCCCGTCGACCTGTCCGCACTCGCCGTCGAGACGACGATGGACGCCCGTGCGGCCGGGCCGGAGCACCGATGGGCGCTCGACCTCGACGACGAGCCGGTGGTGGTCATCGGCGACCCGGTCCAGCTGCGTCGGGTGGTCGTCAACCTCCTTGCGAACGCGCGGATCCACACGCCAGCGGGGACACACGTCGCGGTCTCGGTGCACCGGGACGAGCGTGACGGAGCCGGTGCCCGCGCTCGGCTCGCCGTCGCGAACGACGGTCCTCCGATCTCAGCGGCGTCCCTGCCGACGCTGTTCGACCGGTTCAGCCGGGGTGACGCCTCGCGGTCGCGGTCGACGGGCACGACGGGGCTCGGTCTGTCGATCGTGCAGGCCGTTGCCCTCGCGCACGGCGGTTCGGTCTCGGTGACGAGTGGCCCGACCCGGACGGAGTTCGTCGTGTCGCTGCCGCTCGACGTCGCCGCCAGCTGAGGTCGCGCCGACCTCCTCGGCGACGCCTCGGTCGTTCTTACGGCGACCACAGGCCCCGGAAGCGCTTCCTCCATCCCCGCTCCGCACGCTGTCTGGCATGAGCGCACCGACGGACACCATCGACATCGACATCGTGGTGCCCTGCTACAACGAGCAGGGCACCCTCGCCGCGCACATCCGGCGGCTCCACAGCTTCCTCAGCGCTGAACCACTCGTGGCCGGGCCGGGACGGACGTGGCGGATCACCATCGCGGACAACGCCTCGACGGACGACACCGCCCGGATCGCGGACGACCTCGCCGCGATCCTGCCGCGGGTCGTCGCCGTGCACCTGCCGCTCAAGGGCCGCGGGCGCGCGCTCAAGGCCGTGTGGTCCGCTTCACCGGCCGAGGTCCTCGTCTACGTCGACGAGGATCTCTCCACCGACCTGGCGGCGCTCGGCCCACTCGTCGCGCCGCTGCTGTCGGGCCACTCGGACCTCGCCATCGGAACTCGCTTGGTCGGGTCGTCGCGGGTCGTCCGGGGTGGCAAGCGGGAGTTCATCTCGCGTTCGTACAACGCGTTGCTCCGGACCGCCATGGGGGTGTCGTTCTCCGATGCCCAGTGCGGCTTCAAGGCGATCCGCCGCGACGTCGCTGCGCGTCTGCTGCCCCTCGTCCGTGACGACGCCTGGTTCTTCGACACCGAACTCCTCGTCCTCGCCGAGCACGCGAGACTGCGGATCCACGAGGTCCCCGTGGACTGGGTGGACGACGTCAACTCGTCGGTGGACATCACCGCGACCGCGCGGGAGGACCTCCGTGGAATGCTCCGCGTCGGCCGGGATCTCGCTCGTGGGCGATTGCCGCTCGCCGAGGTGTACGACGCCGTCGGGCGCCACCCGTTCACGACCCCGACGATCGGCTTGTTCGCGCAGGTGCTCCGGTTCGGCGCGGTGGGCGTGGCCTCGACCCTCGCGTTCGCCCTGCTCTACGTCGTCCTGCAGCCGGCGCTCGGCGCTCAGGTCGCCGATTTCGTGGCCCTGATGGTCACCGCGATCGGCAACACGGCTGTGAACCGCCGGTTCACGTTCGGCGTCCGGGGAGCGGCGGGCGCCGGGCGACACCAGGTACAGGGGCTCGTCGTGTTCGGCGTCGCCTGGCTCATCACCGCCGGGTCGCTGGCCGGACTCCACGCGACGGCCCCGCATGCCGGAAGCGGGACCGAGGTCGTCGTCCTGACGGTCGCGAACCTCGTCGCGACCGGGATGCGGTTCGTGCTGTTCAAGCTCTGGGTGTTCCGAGGGCGGCGCCGACAACCCGCCGATGGAGTCGAGCGCCCCGCGTCCGACGTCGCCACACGTCCGATGAGGGCCGTCGGCGACGAATCCGCGCCAGCCGCCACCTCGTCCGTCCCGTTCCAGCAGGTGCGGCCGTGACGACGTCCGCTCCTCAGGGGCGCTCCCGCATCTCGAACATCCGACCGCCAGAACCAGGACCAGGCATCATGACGACCACGTCAGCCGGCTCGAGCCGCCCCGCGATCAGCGCCGCCACCGACCGCACCGCCACCGACCGCACCACCACCGTCTCCCGCGCACCGCGCCGACCCCTCCTCCTCCGAGCATCGGCCTCGGTCGGCGTGCTCGCCCTCGCGGCTGCCCTGACGGCCTGTTCGTCATCGAACCGCACCGACCAGACCGCCACGGGGGCGTCGACCGCGGGTGGCACGAGCGTCGCCGGCCGGGGCATCGGCGGGATGGTCCGCGGGACGATCGCCTCGGTCGGCTCGGGAACGCTCGCGGTCACGACGACGTCGGACACATCCGACACGACGACCCTGACCTACTCGTCCTCGACCACGATCGAACAGCTCGTCGATGCGTCGCTGTCCGACGTCAGCAAGGGCGTCTGCGTGAGCGCGTCATCGATGCCGGCGTCGGGCTCGTCGGGCTCGGGCACCTCCTCCGACACCGTGACCGCGTCGACGGTCACGGTCTCGACCGCGGTCGACGGTGCCTGCACGACCGGCACTGCCCCCGGCGGTGCACCGGGTGGTTCCGCCCCGGGTGGTACCGGGGCGGGCTCAACGGACACAACGGCCCCGAGCGGCGCGCCGACCGGGGGACCGGGAGGAGCGGGCGGACCAGGCGGAGGATCCGGCGGTTCCGGCATGGGCGGTGTGGTCTCGGGCCTCGTCACGAAGGTCTCGGGGTCGACGATCACCGTCCGGACGACGGGCGCGTCCGGTGCATCATCGACGTCGACGATCTCGGTCGACGCGGACACGACCTACATGAGGACGGCGTCGGCGACGTCGTCGGCGTTCGCCGTCGGTGAGTGCGTGCAGGCCTCGTCCTCGTCCTCGTCGTCATCCGGCTCGTCGATCGCCGCGACGACCATCACCGTCTCCGCCGCCAGCTCGGCCGGCTGCACCACGCGACCGGGTGCCGGCTCCGACTCCGGCTCCGGCTCGAGCGACGGCGACTCCTGACGCCGGTCCTCGGTGCAGCGAGGCGGCTCCTGACGTCCGACCTCAGGCCAGCGTCGACCCGAGTCGGGCGAGCTCGCGCTCGGCGTCCGCGAACTCGGCGCGGGCGCGCTCCCGGTACGGCGCGAGCGCGGGGACGGTCTCGGCGAGGGTCGTGCTCGCGGTGACGGTGTGGACGTCCATCCCGAGTGCGGTCCCGAGGATGAGCTCGAGCACGGGCGTTCCGTGGTCCGAGCCCTCGGTCGGGGTCCCCGCGTCGTAGGCGCCACCGCGGGTGACGACCACCACCGCGGGACGCCCGGCGAGCGGGCCGGTCGACCCGGCGTCCGGCACGAGCACCCCGGGCAGGTGCACCCGGTCGATCCAGGTCTTCAGGGTCGACGGCAGCGAGTAGTTGTAGAGCGGCGCCCCGACGAGCAGGACGTCCGCGGCGAGCAGCTCGTCGACGACGGACTGCAGGAGCTCCTGCGATCCGGCGGGGACGTCCGCGCCGGGCCGGCGTTCCGCGGCCGGCCAGTGCAACGCCGATGCCTCGAGGTGGGGGAGCGGGTGCACGTGCAGGTCCCGGTACGTGACGGTGTGGTCGGCACCACGAGCCCGCCAGGCGTCCGCGAACACCGCGGTGAGGGCACGGGACCGCGACGCGGCGAGGTCGGCGGACGAGTCGAGGTGCAGGAGCGTGGGCATGGTCGCCACGCTATCCGGCGGCCGGGTCGGACGGGGGCGGTGTGGTCGGCGCGGACGGACGGAGGACGTACTCGAAGGCGGCGCGAGCGCGGTCGGCGTCCGGCGGCTCGCCCGAGATGAGGTCGGCGTACGAGAACGACTCCGAGATCCGGACGAGCAGCGATGCCACCTCGCGTGCCGACAGTGGCGCGGGATCGAAGCGCGCCGCGGCCGACTCCTCGTCGATCAGGGTGGCGACGACCGCGACGAGCCGGCGCTGCACGTCGCTGTCCGTGGTCGTGAGCAGTCGCAGCGCGCGCGAGGGCTCCCGCGTCAGGAACACGCGGAAGTACGGCGCCTCGATGAGGTCGGCCGTGAACCGGGTCAGCACGCCGACGATCCGGGCGGCACCGGTGGTGGTCACGGCGCGGTCGGCCGCGTCGAGCGTCGGCACGGCCAGGGACCACAGCACCTCGGACAGCAGCTGGTCGCGGTTGCCGACCCAGCGGAACAGGCTCGTGCGGTCGACGCCGAGCTCGGCGGCCAGGCGGCCCATGTCGATCCGCTCGCCGTCCATGAACCGGTGTCGCGCGGAACGGAACGCGCGGAGGGCGTCGGGATGGGCCTCCAGACGGGCGGAGAGGGTGCTCGGGACGAGCGCCGTGCCGTGCTGGCCGAGCCGCGCCTCCCGCATACCGTCCACCACCGGAGCCTACGCGTGTTGCAACGTTCCCCAGAACGATGCACCATGGGGGTCATGTCAACGACGACCCCCGCCGCCGCTGCATCGCTCGACACGACCGAGCGCGTGCAGCGGGCCCACCTCGAGGCCGACTTCTACCGCTTCCAGGACAACCTGACCGACGTCGAGCGCGAACGCGTCCTGGCGCTCCGCGCGTTCATGGAGGACCGGGTCGCCCCGATCGCCGACCGCACGTGGGCGGACGCGGAGTTCCCGACGCACCTCATCCGGCCGCTCGCCGAGACCGGGGTACTCGGATCCGGGATCCCGCTCGTCGCCCGGTTCGAGAACTCGGCGGTGTACCGGGGGTGGGCGGCCCTCGAGATGGGCCGGGTCGACGCGGGCATGGCGACCTTCGTCGGCGTGCAGTCCGGCCTCGCCATGAACGCCATCGCCGTCGCGGGCAGCGAGGACCAGCAGCGCGCGTGGCTGCCGCGCATGGCCACCGGCGAACTCGTCGGTGCGTTCGGCCTGACGGAACCGCTCTCGGGGTCGGACTCGGCCCGCGGTCTCCGCACCACGGCCCGACGCGAGGGCGACACCTGGGTCCTCGACGGCGAGAAGCGTTGGATCGGCAACGCGACGTTCGCCGACGTCGTCGTGATCTGGGCCAAGGACGTGGCCGACGGGCAGGTCAAGGGATTCCTCGTGACCACGGACTCGCCGGGGTTCACCGCCACGAAGATCGAGGACAAGATCTCGCTCCGGACGGTGCAGAACGCCGACATCGTGCTCCGCGACGTGCGTGTCCCCGAGGAGCGGCGGCTGCAGCGTGCCCGGTCGTTCCGGGACACCGCGGCGGTGCTCCGGCTCACCCGGTGCGAGGTCGCGTGGCAGGCGATCGGCATCGCCGTCGGTGCCTACGAGGCCGCCCTCCGGTACGCGCGGGAGCGCGAGCAGTTCGGCAAGCCGATCGCGCGGCACCAGCTGGTGCAGGACCTCCTGGTCCGCTCGGTCGGCAACATCACGGCGTCGATCGCGCTGTGCACCCAGGCGTCGGCGCTGCAGGACCGCGGCGATCACCGCGACGAGTTCTCCGCGCTGGCCAAGGCGTTCGCGACGGCGCGGATGCGCGAGACCGTCGGCTGGTGTCGCGAGGTCCTCGGCGGCAACGGCATCGTCCTGGGCGCGGGCGTCGCGCGGTCCTTCGCCGACGCCGAGGCGATCTACTCGTACGAGGGCACCCGCGAGATGAACACGCTCATCGTGGGACGTGCGATCACGGGGCACGCCGCATTCGTGTGACCGCTGCCGCCCGGCGTCCTCACCCGAGCAGTTCCGGCCGCTCCCAGGCCTCGCCGAGCACGTGCTGGGCGAGGAACGCGAACACCGTCTCGTACCAGACCTTCGCGTGCTGCGGCGTGAGGATCCAGTGGTTCTCGTTCGGGAAGTACAGGAACCGGTGCGGCATGGTGCCGTCGGGGTCGGCGTGGTGCTCGGCCAGCTCCGACCAGAGCCGCAGCCCCTCGCCGATCGGCACGCGGTAGTCCTTGTCACCGTGGATCACGAGCATCGGTGTCGTGATCGCGTCCACGGACCGGTGCGGGTCGTTCTCGGCCATGCCCTCGGCCGTGAAGATGGACTGCCAGTAGTACGACGCGTCGGTGGTGCCGGCGAACTGGTCGAGCGCCCAGAGGCTCGCGTGCGTGACGATCGCGTCGAAGCGGTCGGTGTGCCCGGCGACCCAGTTCGCCATGTAGCCGCCGAAGGAGCCACCCATGGCCGCCGTGCGGGTCTCGTCGACGTCGGGCCGCGCCACGACGGCGTCGGTGATGGCGAGGAGGTCGGTGTAGGGCGCCTGCCCCCAGGCGTTCCAGCCGCGCGCGATGAACTCGAGGCCGTACCCGGTGGACAGCGCCGGGTCGGGCAGCAGGACCGCGTAGCCCCGCGCCGCGGCGACCATCGGACTCCATCGCCAGCTCCAGGCGTTCCAGCTGCTGAGCGGTCCACCGTGGATCCACAGCAGGAACGGCGCGGGCGCGTCGGCCGACGCGCCCGGCGGCAGGACGAGCCAGCCGCGCACGCGCGTGCCGTCCGCGGTCGTCGTCTCGACCTCCTCGACGCGGCCCGGCACCGCGGGCAGCGGCGCGGGGGTCGGCAGGGCGGTCACGGTGCCGTCGGGGTCGATCCGGACCGGGTGCAGCGGCGCCGCCCAGGAGGACCGGAGCGCGACGACGACGCCGGTCGCCCGGTCCACTGCCACGCCGCTGTACGCGTGCTCGTCCGTGGTGCGCTGTTCGACGGCGCTCCCGTCGAGCGGGATCCGGAACACCGGCGCGCGGCCGTCCTGGTCCGCGGTGGCGATGAGGGCGCGGTCGTCGGCGTCGAACACGAACTCGTTCGCCCAGCGGTCCCACTCCGTCGCGATGCGTCGGGCGTGGCCGCCGTCGAGGTCGGCCACCCAGATCTCACGGTCGGCGGGCCCGGCCGGGGTGTCCCGCGGGGCGCGCACCCAAGCGATCGTCGTGCCGTCGTGGCTGACGGCCGGCATCTCGTGGAACACGTCCGGCTCGTCGAACAGCGTGGTGCGCTCGCCGGTCTCGGTGTCGATCGCGACGAGCACGGCCCGGACACCGCGCTGCTCGTGCACCGTGAGGGCCGCCACGAGCGTGCGGCCGTCCGGTGTCAGCGCCTGCCCGGCCGTGTCGGCGGAGCGCCCGGGGAACGGCGTGAGGTCGCGCGGGCGCGGGAGGTCCGCGGGGTACTCGGCGGTGACGGCGACCGGTGCGTCGGCCACCGCGACCTCGTCCGGGGCTGCGGTGCCCGGTGCGACGGGAGCGTCGAGCGTCTCGTGCAGGTCGCCGAGGTCGAGCGCCAACAGGTGCGGCTCGTCGGGTCCGAGGTCGTGGTCCCAGAAGCGGACCGGGTGGGTCTCGTGCAGGATCGCCGCGACGGCGTGCTCCTTCCGGGCCGCGCGGAGTTCGGCGTCGCGTTCGAGCAGGCGCCCCTCGGCGTCGTTCGCACCCGGGAGCAGCCCCGCGCTGATGACCACGGTGTCGGCCTCCCGCGCGGTCGCCGCGATGCCCGCACCACCGGCGAGTCGCGTGACCGCCCGGGCCTCGCCGCCGGCGGCGGGCAGGAGCCACACCTGACCGGCCTCGGTGTCCTTCGCGGCGTCGGCGTCCGGACGGGCGGAGACGAACAGGACGTCGCCGTTCCGGGTGAACGCGACGCCGCCCTCGCCCTTCGCCGAGCGGGTGAGCCGCACCGGCACGCCCTCGCCCGACGTCGGCACGGACCAGATCGAGCGGGTGTACCCGGTCCGGTCGTGGTCGAGCGTGCTCACCGTGAGCGCCACGCGCGTGCCGTCCGGCGACAGCGCGATGCCGTCGACACGGGGGAGCGCCACGAAGGCGTCGAGGTCGGAGAACGGTGTGGCGTCGTCGTCGTTCGGCATCCACCCACGCTATCGGAGGGCGGGGACACGGCCTCGGAGTCGGCCGATCCGACCGAGCGTCAGCCGACCGATCGCTCAGCCGACCCAGAGGTCGCGGACGCGCGCGGCCACGGCGGCCGCCTGCGCCCGACCGGCGTGCGCGGCGGGGGCCCGGGTCGACAGCGCCAGGACGTTCGTGCCGTAGGCGGCCTGGCTCGTGGCGTCCGCGACGACCACCTCGACGGCCGAACCGTCGTGCCGCAGACCGGCCACCGCGCGGTCGAGCCACGGACCGGTCGGGCTCGGGTCCTCAGCACGGCAGCCGATGACGAGCACGCGCTCGTACCCCGCCGCGGCGTCCGCGTTCGTCCCCGAGCGGGCGCCGCCGTCGACGTACGGGCGGCCGTCGACGGTCACCGGGGACCACACGAGGGGCACGGAGCAGCTCGCCGCGATCGCGCGGGTCAACGGGACGCCGTCGGCGGCGGTGAGCACCCGGAACGACCCGTCGGTCGCGTCGACGGTGGTGATGCCGAGGGGCGCGTCCGGCCACGTGTCGGCGGGGAACGTCGCGCGGAACGAGGCGATGCGTTCCTCCTGGCTCTGTCCCGACGTCACGGTGCGCGCGAGGCGACCGATGCGGGCGCGAGCGTCCTGGTCGCCCGTGGCGCCCTGGAGCGCGGCCACGAACTGCGCGCCGATCGCGGCCCAGTCGGGCGAGGCCGGTTCCTCGTAGTCCCACGGCACGTCATCGACCTGCTGACCGTAGGCGTCCGCGACGCCACCCGTCCGGAGCAGGGTGCCCACGACGCTGCCGGCGCTCGTCCCGACCACGAGATCGGCGTCGGCGAGCGGGATCCCGGCGTCGAGCAGCCCGCTCAGGAGCCCGAGCTCCCACGCGATGCCGGCGACGCCACCTCCACCCAGGACGATCGCGGTGTGCTGTGGGCGGTCGGTCAGGTCCGGCAGGTCGGTCACCCCTCTTGCCTACCGCATCGTCCTCGGGGAGTCCGGAGCGTCGACCGGCGGGCGCGTGCCGGAGAGCGTGAGTACGTTCGGCGACACCGGCCCGCGTGGTGCGGGCCCGTCGACACCAGGGAGGAACTCCATGCGTCATCCGGGAACCACGGCGGCGACCACCGCAACGACCCTGCTCCGCGTCGCCCTCGGGGCGGTGCTCGTCGCGCACGGTTCGCAGAAGCTCTTCGGGGCGTTCGGCGGTGGTGGCATCGAGGGCACCGCGCAGGGCATGCACGCGATGGGCTTCCGGCCGGCGAGACCGCACGCCGTGCTCGCTGGGCTCGGTGAGGCGGGGTCGGGAGCGGCCCTCGTGCTGGGGCTCGGGACCCCCGTGGCCGGTGCCGGCGCGGCGACGACCATGGGCACGGCGGCGAGCATCCACGTGCCGAACGGGTTCTTCAACGCCGACGGCGGGTTCGAGTTCCCCGCGTTCCTGGGATTCGCCGCGTCGATGTTCGCGCTCGGTGGGCCGGGAGCGGTCTCCCTCGACCACGCGACCGGGCACGTGTTCGACCGCCCGTGGATGCGCGGCCTGGCCCTGGCGGCCGTCCCGGTCGCGATCGCCGTGCAGGTCACGCGCCGGAAGCGGGCGCTCGCGGCGGACCCGACCGAGCCTCCGGCGGAGAGCACGGCCGAGACGCCGGAGGCGGCGGGGTCCTCGGACCCCGAGGAGGGCTGACCGCGCCCCGCCTCACTCGGGCTGGACGTCGATGAGCACCTTGCCGACCGCGTCGTGCTCGACCGCGTCGTGCGCGTCGGCCGTCCGCTCGAGCGGGAACCGCGTGATCGGGAGGCCGTGCTCCTCACCGACGGGCAGTGCCCCGTCGCGCAGGGCCGCGGTGACGTCCTCGACCGCCGCGCGGAGCGCCACCTCGCCCATCGTGTAGAGCAGGACGAACTGGTACCGCGCGTTCAGGGCCATGTTCGGCCGGACCTGCAGCGTGGCCTCGTCGCCGCCGTTGTTCGCGTACATCGCGATGACACCGCGGGTGGCGAGCACCTGCGCGTCGAGGTCGGCGTTCTGCGGGATGGCCACCTCCACCACGATGTCGACGCCGTCCGGCGCGAACGCCCGGACCTGGTCCGCGGCGTCGTCGTCGTGGTAGTCGACGGTCGCGTGGGCGCCGGCCGCGGTCGCGAGTGCTGCCTTCGCGGGGCTGCTGATCGTCGAGGCGACACGGGCACCGGACCAGGCGGCGAGCTGGATGGCGGCGTGCCCGACGGCACCCGCGCCACCGGCGACGAGCACGGTCCGTCCCGCGAGCGCCCCGGGACCGAGACGTGTCGGCCCGTCCTCGTGCACGGTGAGCGCGCGGTGCGCGGTCAGTGCGGGGACCCCGAGCGACGCGGCCACGTCCCAGTCGACGCCGTCGGGCAACGCCGCGACACGCTCCAGTGGCAGGACGGTGTACTCCTGCGCGGTGCCCGTCGGACGCTGCTGCGCGGAGAGGAAGGTCCAGACACGGTCACCGACCACCAGGCCGTCGACACCGTCGCCGAGGGCGTCGACCACGCCTGCGCCGTCCTGGTTGGGGGTGACCTCGGGGAACGGCAACCGAGACCCGTCCGTGCCGCCGCGCCGCGACTTCCAGTCGGTCGGGTTCACGCCGGAACGGACCACCCGGACGCGGACCTCGCCCGGGCCGGGCTCGGGGACGTCCCGCTCGACGAGCTCGAGGACGGAGGGGTCACCGGTGTGGGTGTAGACGATCGATCGCATACCGGCAGGCAACCACGCGGACGCGCCCGGTGTTCCGGTGGACCCCGGGTCGACCGTCAGCGTTCGTCGTACGCCGCGCGGGCCGCGAGGACGTCGTCCATGTGGCCGGTCGCCCAGTCCTCGAGCCCGGCGAGCACGGTCCGGAGCGACCACCCGGCATCGGTCAGGGCGTACTCGACGTGCGGCGGGATCTCCGGGAACACCGTGCGCGTGACGAGGCCGTCCCGCTCGAGCGCCCGCAGCGTCTGCGTCAGCATCTTCTGCGACACGCCGTCGACCCGCCCCGCGATCGCGGAGTACCGCCGTGGCCCGTCGACGAGCGCCCCGAGCGTGAGGACGGTCCACCGGTCACCGATGCGGTCGAGCAGTTGCCGGGTGGGGCAGTCCCGCGCGTACGGGCTGTACGCCTCGTACCGTGGTGCGTCCGTCGTGGTCATCGTCCCCGCTCCTCGCCGTGCACCCGCGAGGTGCCCGCTTCCCCGAAGAGAGTAACGCCCTGATGGTGCGGTTCCAGACGGGGTGCACGACGGACGGGAGGGGCGGGGCGGCTCCGCCCCGTCGCTCCCGTCCGTCGGCCCCCTAGTGCTGGCCGACGATGGTCGGGAGCGGCAGGTGGTGCCGCAGGCGGACCTCCAGGTGCAGGCCGCCCCGTCGAGCGAGCACGACCGCGATGACCGCGGCGGCGATCGCGGGCACCCCACCCGCGACGACCATGCCGACGTGTGCACCGAAGCGGTCGACGATCTGCCCCATGACCGGCCCGCCGATCGCCTGGCCGCCGAGCAGGACGAGCACGTACAGCGACATCACACGGCCGCGGATCCCGATGTTCGACGACATCTGGACGAGTGAGTTCGACGCCGTCTGGAACAGCAGCTGCGCCATCCCGACCGCGACGAGGATGAGCGCGAACGGCGCGATCATCGGCGCGGCGCCGGCGAGGACGAGGAGCAGCCCCGTGATGCCGACACCGCCGACGATGGTCCGCAGTCGTACCACCGCACGCCGCGTCGACAGGAGCGCGCCGGTCAGCGCGCCGATCGCGACCATCGAGTTGAACACGCCGTAGCCGCCGGCCCCGACGTGGTAGACGTCCGAGGCGAACGCGGACAGGAGGACCGGCATGGTCAGCGCGAACACCGAGAAGAACGCGACGAGCACCACGGGCACGATGATCGTCGGCTTCCGGATGGCGTAGCGGAGGCCCTCCTGCAGCTGCCCCTTCGACGGCGGCACGGCCGGCATCCGGTGGAGTTCGGAGACGCGGAGGAACCCCAGGGTCACCACGACCGCCGCGCAGGCGATGCCGTTGATGCCGAACGACCAGCCGGCCCCGACCGCGACGAGCAGGATGCCGGAGAGCGCCGGTCCGATCATGCCGCCGAGCTGGAACACCGACGAGTTGACGCTGATCGCGTTCCGGAGGTGCTCCTGTCCGACGATCTCGGTGACGAACACCTGCCGCGCCGGATTGTCGATCACGGTGACGAGCCCGACGACGAACGCGATCACCCAGATGTGCCAGGCCTGCACGACCCCCGCGAGCGTCAGCGCCGCCAGCACGCCGCTGAGCAGCGCGAACGACGCCTGCGTGAGCATCATCAGCGCGCGCTTCGAGTAGCGGTCCACGATGACGCCGCCGAACAGCCCGAACAGGAGCATCGGGGCGAACTGCATCGCGACGGTGATCCCGACGTCCGCCACGGAGTGCGTGAGCTGGAGCACGAGCCAGTCCTGCGCGACGCGCTGCATCCACCCGGCGGTCATCGCGACCAGGTTCGTCGCCGTGAAGAGCCGGAAGTTCGGTACCGACAGGGCGATGAGGGTGTGTCGCCACGGCGGGCGGGTCGCCAGGACGGGGAGCGGCTCGGTCGGCGGGTAGAGGGTGGACGAGGACGAGGGGGCGCTCACGGTTCTGGGGCTCCGGCGATCGGTGGCGAATGCTGTTCATCTTCGAAACTAACCGCCGGGACCCATTGCCGAGGGCTATCGTCCCTATCAATCCATTGCGTTCCGTGATGACCATCGCCGCGACCACCGGGGGAACTGTTGCTCGATCCGATCCTGCTCCGCACGTTCCTGACGGTCGCGGAGACCCTGAGCTTCACGCAGGCCGCGGGCCGACTCGGCATCAGCCAACCCACCGTCAGCCAGCACGTCCGGAAGCTCGAGACCGCGGTGTCCCGGACCCTCCTCGTCCGGGACACGCGGGGCGTGGCGCTCACGGACAACGGCGACGCCATGGCCGGTTTCGCGCGCACGATCCTCGCCGCACACGGGCAGGCCGATGCGTACTTCTCGGGCCAGGCGAACCGCGGGCGTCTGCGCTTCGGGGCGGCCGACGACCTCGCGATCACCCAGCTGCCCCGCATCCTCCGCGACTTCCGGCGGCTCCACCCGCACATCAACCTCGAGCTCACGGTCAACCAGTCGGGTCCGCTGCTCCGGCGGCTCAAGGCCGGTCAGCTCGACCTCGTGTTCATCAAGCAGACCGCCGGGCAGCCCGCCGAGGGCACGCGCGTCGCGAGCGACCAGATGGTGTGGATGGCCCAGGACGGCATCGCGCTCGAGCCGAACGAACCCGTGCCCCTCATCGCCTACCAGGCGCCGAGCATCAGTCGCCAGATGGCCATCGACGCGCTCGAGGCCGTCGGCCGCACGTGGCGGATCACGTGCAACACGCGCGACGTCAACGGCGTGCTCGCGGCGGTCCGAGCGGGCATCGGGGTGGCGGTGTTCCCGCACTCCCTCATCCCGGCCGACCTCGTCAAGGTGTCCCAGCGGCTGGTGTTGCCGGACCTCCCGGCCGTCGACTACGTCCTCATGGCGAACCCGGCCGCCGGTCGCGGGCCGGTCGACGCGTTGACGAACGCGATCCTCAGCCGCGGCGTGATCCGCGCGGTCTGACCCGCGCGGTCCGGTCGTCCGGTCGGGTCCGCGTCACCAGGTGACGGACGTCGCGCTGCCGGTCCCGGTCATCGTGCCGAGGTCCGGCAGGTGCAGCCCGAGGGTCGGCGCGAGCGCGCTCGCGAGGCCGGCGAGCAGCACGGCGCTGCCAGCGATGCCGAACACGAGTCCGACGAGCGAGAGCAGACGAGTCCACGACGCAGCTGCCCGTGCCCGCAGCACCATCACGGCCAGACCGATCGCGAGGCCGCCGAGCACGAGGGCCACGACGTGCACCTGACCCGCGACGAGCAGGAACCAGGCACCGACCGCGAGCGTCGCGAGGCCGGCGACCACCGCGAGTGCGGCGGCGGTGCCGGGGCTGACGGCCGGGCGTCCGTCCGGCCCGTCGGTCCGGGAGGCCCGTGCCGCGTCGGTCCGGGAGACCCGCCGCGGGTCGTCGGTCCGGGCCCCGGCCCGGCGGGGCACGCCGGCGTCGGATCCGTGCGGTTCTCGGCTCCCGACGGGGGCTGCGCGGTGGAGGCCGTGCGCTCGCGCGGTCCGAGCGCCGCGGCGACCGGACCGACCACGTCGACCGGTGAGGGACACGGCCGAGGCGGCGGAGCGAGCGAACACGACGGGCTCGTCGTTGCCCTCGCTGCCCCGGTGCTCGGGCGTCTGCGCGGCCGTCGCCGCGGGCTGCTCGGCGGCGCCGACGGCCGGAGCAGGCTGCTCCGGGGCGGTGCGTGCGGCGGCCGTCTGCTTCTGGGCGGCGCGCTCTGCCGTCGCGGTCTGCTTCTGGGCGGCGCGCTCTGCGGCGGCGGTCTGCTTCTGGGCGGCGCGCTCTGCGGCGGCCGTCTGCTTCTGCGCGGCGCGCTCTGCGGCCGCGGTCTGCTTCTGCGCTGCCCGTTCCGCTGCCGCGGCCTGCTTCTCGGCAGCGGCGGCACGACGCCGGTCCCGCGCGGTCGGGGCCGGGGGTGCCGGAGCCGGGAACGGCGACGCCGGAGCGGCGGGGTCGACGGTGTCCGGCGTCACGAGGCTCGTCGTCCCGGGCGGGATCGGTGCGGCCTGCGGTGCGGCAGCGCCCGTCGGAGTCGCCCACGCCGGTGCGACCGGCGTCCCCGGGACGGGCCTGGGGGCCCCGACGGGTCGGGGCAGGTCCTCGTCGACGGGGCCTCCGACCACGAGGTACTCGAGCCCGGGCACCGAGAACCGCGGCTGACCCGGCCGGGGTTCGACGGGCCCTTCGGCGTCGGTCGTCCGTCGTTCCGTCGGCTGTGGCGTGACGGGGCGTGGCTCACCCGGGGTCGCCACGATCGGCGACCCGGACGTGGCGGGGCGGACGGCACCCGCGATGCCGACGCCGGGCCTCCCGGGATCCGGGACCGGGACCTGGCCCGGGACGCGACCCGATGCGGTCCGGCCGGTGGGACCGGCGTGCTGCTCGCCGGTGGGGAGCGGGGACGTGACGTGAGCGTCCGCATCCGATGCGGTTGCGGCGCCGTGCCCGGCAACGGTCGCGGTGAGGGATGCCGCGAGGTCGGGTACGGGCGGCGCGGTCGGGTCCGAGGTGCCCGGACGGACGGTCGCCGCGATCCGCGACGCCGTGCCGGACGCCGCGTGACGGCGGGCCGCCTCGATCGCTCCGGTGTCGACCGTGGGGGAGAGCGGCGCGGGGGGCAGGGGGGCTCGCGCGGTCCGCGGACGACGAAGCGGATCAGCAGGAACCGTGCGTGCGGCGGGAACGGGCGTCGTCGCACCCTCCGTCACGGGGCGTCCGGTCGCCACGGCGGGGCGATCAGTCGCGGCGACGGGCCGTGTGACGCCCGGTTCGGCGAGCGCGGCGGTCTGCGGAGCCGGGACGGGTGCCACGGGCGTCGGTGGTGCGGTCACCCACGCCGGGAGGCCACGCGTCCCGGTCACTGGCGGAGGGGTCGGCACGTCCGGCGTCGACGCCTGGTCCGGCGTCGCGCCCGGCATGCGGTGCTGGCCCACGCGTGCTCCCTCTCGATGGTCCGTCCTACTGTTCTAGTGCGCGGCGCCCGTTCCCGGACGCCCCAGTGCGGGTGACGCCGGTAGCGTCTGCGGCATGGCAGACATCGAACACCGTCCTCTCGGTCCCTCCGGCCTGGTCGTCTCGACCGTCGGGCTCGGCTGCAACAACTTCGGCAGACCAGGCACCGCCACCGAGACGCAGGAGGGCACGGACGCCGTCGTCCACGCTGCGCTCGACGCCGGAGTCACCCTGTTCGACACCGCGGACATCTACGGCGGCGAGCCCGGCCGGAGCGAGTCGATGATGGGCAGGTCCCTCGCCGGTCGTCGCGACGAGGTCGTGCTCGCGACGAAGTTCGGCAGCGACATGCGCGGTGCGAACGGGCCCGACTGGGGTGTCCGTGGCTCCCGTCGGTACGTCCGGCTCGCCGTCGAGGCGTCGCTGCGTCGACTCGGCACGGACTGGATCGACCTGTACCAGATGCACGTCCCCGACCCGATCACGCCGATCGAGGAGACCCTGTCGGTGCTCGACGACCTCGTGCGCGAGGGCAAGATCCGCTACATCGGGCACTCGAACTTCGCCGGGTGGCAGATCGCCGAGGCCGAGCTCACCGCCTCCATCGCCGGCACCACGTCGTTCGTGTCGGCCCAGAACGAGTACAGCCCGCTCGCTCGTGGTGCCGAGGCCGAGGTCCTGCCGGCGGTGCGGGCGTACGCGCTCGGGTTCCTGCCGTACTTCCCGCTCGCCAACGGCCTGCTCACCGGCAAGTACACCCGACGCGGCGGCGGCCCGGCGGACGCCCGGATCACGAACATCAAGCCGCAGCTGCTCGACGACGCCCCGTGGGACGTCATCGAGGAGTACCAGCGCTTCTGCGAGGCCAGGGGCGTGACCATGCTCCAGGCGACGTTCGCTTGGCTGCTGGCCCAGCCCGGACTCACGAGCGTCATCGCGGGTGCGACCAAGCCGGAGCAGATCGACCAGAACGTCGACGCCGGTTCGGCCTGGACCCCGTCCGAGGACGACCTCGCCGAGATGACGCTGGTGTTCGAGGGGGTCTGACCCGAGCGCCGACGTACGGCGGCTGGGCGTTCCTGCGCCGTCCGCGCGTAGCGTCCGGGACATGGCAGGCAACCTCCCCGGACGATCCATCCACGACCTGACCGCGGCCGCGTGGTTCGGCGGCTCCCTCATGGGTGCCATCGGACTCAACGGTGCCGCGGCCCGCGCCGAGGACCCGGAGGAACGGACCCGTCTCACCACCATCGGGTGGCGGCGCTGGGGGCCGATCCAGACGGGCGCCGTCGTGCTGCACCTGCTCGCCGACCTCGACGTGACCGCGCACAACGCGCCGCGGAGCGCGGTCCAGCACGGCATGCACCGCATCAACACCTACAAGGCCGTCGTGACCCTGGTCGGCGCGGGTGTGACGCTGTGGACGGCCGTCGTCGGCAACCGCTACGGCAAGCTCGTCGAGGCGGACGCGCGCAAGGGGCAGCCGGCGGCCGGGGCCACGGAGCCGGCGCCTGGCACGTCACCCGAGCTCGCGCGCGTGCAGCGGAAGCTCCAGCGCCTGCAGTGGCTCCAGGCGATCTTCGGCGGTTGGATCATCGTGGTCGGTGCCAAGGAGGGCGAGATGCAGCGCCCCCACAACGTCGCGAAGGGCGTGGTGCGCAAGGCGCTCCGCCGCCGCTGACCCGGGGGCCGGGCCGGCCGCCCGGCCGGTCGGGCCGCCCGGCCCGGCCCCCGGCCCCTTCGCCGAGATCGCAGAAGATGCCGCTCCGACCCAGGTCAGAGCGGCATCTTCTGCGATCTCGGCGGGTGTGCCGGGGGGGGTGGGGGCCGCGACCGCCAGCGGCCGCGGCCGCCGGCCCGGACTCACATGTCGCGGTAACGCTTCGCGTCCGCGACCGCCAGCTCGAGGTCGATCGCGGCGTACGGCTTGACGTACCCGGGGGTGTCACGCTGGATGCGCCAGCCCTCGCTCAGACGTCCGATGTCCACGGCGTCGAACCCGAACTCGTCGATCAGGTCGCCCACGGCCTGCTTCGCCTCGTCGTCGTCACCGGCCACGACGAGGGCACGGCGCCCCTCGGTACCGCGCGGGGTCCCCGCGGTGGTCAGGTCGGCCGCGGCGATGTGGTTGAAGGCCTTGACGACGTGCGACTGCGGCAGGTGGTGCTGGAGCAGTTCCGACACCGTGGTCGTCTCCTCGTCGAGGGCCGCGATCTGCCCGTCCCGCTGCGGGTAGTAGTTGTTCGTGTCGATCACGACCTTGCCGACGAGGGGCTCGACGGGGATGGTCTCGATCGCGGCGAGCGGCGTGGTCACGACGACGACGTCGCCCTTGGTCGCTGCGTCCTCCGGGGTCCCGGCGGTCGCGTGCGGTCCGAGTTCGTCGACGAGGTCCGACAGGGTCTCGGGGCCGCGTGAGTTGCTCATCACGACGTCGTAGCCGTTCTGCACGGCGAGCCGGGCGAGCTGCGAACCGATGTTCCCTGATCCGATGAATCCGATGGTGGTCATGGATCGAGTGTGCTCCGGTCGGACGCGCGATGGTCAGCGCACGTCCGGGCAGCGCGCGGGGGTGGCGGGCAGGATGGCACGATGGCCCACGAGTTCCGCAACGAGACCGACCGCGACCGCTACGCGCTCTACGTGGACGGCGCCCTGGTCAGCGTGCTCGACTATCGGGTGAACGGCGACTCGATCGCGTTCCCGCACACGTACACGGTGCCCGCTCATCGGGGTCACGGCTACGCGGGTGAGCTCGTCGAGCAGGCGGTCGCCGACGTCGAGACCACGAGCACCCGCCGGATCGTCCCGATGTGCTGGTTCGTCGGTCAGTGGTTCGAGGACCACCCGGACAAGGCCGACCTGCTCTCCCGATGAACCCACGATGTGGACCGCCTGGTGATCCCGGCGCCTCGGCAGTAGTGTCCCGCCGAGGCGGTCGTCCGACGTCGTGACCGCCGGAGAGGACACTCCCGTGCAGCGAATCGTCCCGTTCCTCTGGTTCGACGACCAGGCCGAGGAGGCCGTCACCTTCTACACGGGCCTGTTCCCGGACGCCCGCATCGACTCCATCGGCCGATGGCCGGACGGCACGCCCGACGCGGGCAAGGCGCTGGTGGTCGAGTTCACGCTCTTCGGGCAGCGATGGCGAGCGATGAACGGCGGACCGGGGCACCCGCACTCCGATGCGATCTCGTTCCAGGTCGACTGCGACACGCAGGACGAGGTCGACCGGCTCTGGGACGCCTTCACGAGCGACGGCGGCCACGAGGTGGCGTGCGGGTGGTGCACGGACCGGTGGGGCGTCGCGTGGCAGGTCACGCCCGTCCGACTCGCCGAGCTCCTCGCGGACCCCGTTCCCGAACGGCGGACCCGCGCCATGCTCGCCATGCAGGACATGGTGAAGCTCGACATCGCCGCGCTCGAAGCAGCCGCCGACGGACGCGGAGGCGCGGGGACCGCGGGCTGAACCTCGCTCCTAACCGGGGGTGCTCAGGCAGCGACGACCTGCTCCTCCTCCAGTCGGGAGACCTCGCGTTCGCGGGCGATCCGGGTCCGTCGGGCGACGAGTCCGTGCACGACGAGCACCAGGAGCACGGCGGTGGCCAGCCAGAGCGCCAACACGAGGGCGCTGCGGCCGAGGGATGCCGCGGGGAAGTACTGCAGGTCCTGTGCCGCTTGCAGCCAGGCCGCGCCGCTCCAGAAGGTGTGGAGTCCCGCGAACAGCCCGGGCTGGAACGCCGGCTGGAAGATCCCGCCCGACGACGTGAAGTTGAGCATCACGAACAGCATCGTGAGGATCGGCGTGGTCCACCGGCCGAGCATCGGGTGGAGTCCGACACCGAGCGCGATGATGACGAGGTCGTACATCCAGGCGAACAGGAAGATCGGCCACGCATGGTGCGTGATCACGCCGTAGACGGGACCGGCGATGACGACGCCGATCCCCGCGACGACCCCGGCGGTCGCGACGCCGATGACCGCCGTCCAGAGCAGGCGGAGCCGCCCGGAGAACGCGGCGACCGCGATCGCGCTCGAGTACCCGCCGACGCTGAGTGCGACCAGCAGGAAGAAGAGTCCCTGGCCCGTCGCGTCCTCGTCGTGCACGGCGGCGACGTCGACCACGTGGAACGGCAGGTGCTGCTGGTAGGCGATGGGCACGAAGATCCGCTCGGCAGCGGTCGCGGTGGTGTCCGACGCGGCGGTGGACACGTAGAGGGTGGCGCTCGTCGACCCCGGCGCGTACACGGCCGCCAGATCACGGTCGCGGATCGCCGCACGCGCATGCGCGGGGTCCTGCACCACGTGGGCGACGAGCGCGCCGTCGGACCGGTCGGTGACGGTCTGTGCGAACACCTGGGTCGCGGCTCCCGTGCCGACGACCCCGACGGGCAGGTCCTTCGGGGTCGGGGCGTGGAATGCGCCGAGGTAGGCCAGGCCCATCCCCGCGGCGAGGAACAGTGGGACGAGGATGTGGGAGGCGAACGACAGCAGGAGCCGACCGAGCCCGGCCGGACGGAGCATGGACGGCTCGTGCGCGGGCGCGCTGCCGGCGTGGCGGTCGGCGGCGTGACCGGGCGTCGGCCGCTCGGTCAGGCGACGGACGGGTAGCAAGTTGTTCTTTGCAACATCGGACACGTGTTGCACTGTACAACTTCGATCCCCGGTCCGCTAGCGTGTCGCGTACACGACGCGGTGCACCGCGCACGCTGGCACGTTCGCGGAGCGGGTCGCGGCGGACGCGACGACAGGGAGGGACTCGTCGATGGAGCAGGGAACCGATCGGCTTCGTGCCGCCGAGATCACCCGGGCCTACCGGGAACTCGCGCGGATCACCCGGCGCGCCGCGGTCCGCGCCCGAGGTCCCGAAGCCGCGCTCAGCATCGTCGACCACTCGCTGGTCGACTTCGTCGCCCAGCACTACGGGTGCATGGCGATCGACATCGCCCGGTACCTGCGGCTCAACCGGTCGACGATCTCGCGCCAGTTGTCGGGCCTCCTGGCCGCCGGCCTGATCGAGCAGGTCGACGGCGGCACCGGGAACGCGAAGCCGCTCGCGGTGACGGCGGCCGGCGAGGCGGCGCTGGAACGCTCCGTCCGCGTGCACCGCGAGAGCCTGGAGGAACGGCTGGCGTCGTGGTCCGACGACGACGTCGCGCTGCTCGCCGGTCTGCTCGAGCGCCTCAACGCCGCGGAGACCGAGGATCCCGTGCCGGTTCCCGACATCGACGACGACGACCTGCCGGGCGCCGCGGCCCCGATGGAGGCCTGACGTGCCCACCCGCCTCGTGTTCCTGTCCGACACCCACCTGCCCCGGCGCGCGAAGGACCTCCCGCCGGCGCTCTGGGCAGCGATCGAGGACGCCGACCTCGTGGTGCACGCGGGGGACTGGGTGGACCTGGCGACCGTCGACCGGATCGCAGCCCGGGCTCGACGGCTGGTCGCGGTGCGCGGCAACAACGACGTCGAACCGGGGTTCGCGGACCGGCTGCCACTCGTCGCACACGAGCACGTCGAGGGCCTGCGGTTCGCGGTCGTGCACGAGACCGGGGCCGCGGCGGGACGCGACGCCCGGATGGCGCAGCGGTTCCCCGACGTCGACGTCCTCGTGTTCGGGCACTCGCACATCCCCTGGGACTCCACCGCGTCGAGCGGGCTCCGACTGCTCAACCCCGGATCGCCGACGGACCGGCGACGACAGCCCGACCACACGTGGATGACCGCGGTGGTCGACGGTCGCGACCTCGCGGTCGAACTCGTGCGCCTCCCACCGGTCCCGCGGGAGCGCTGAGGCCGCGGCGCGACCCGACTGGCCGTGCGGTGTGCCGACGTGGGACGCTGGGGCGATGACGGACGACCGGCACGACGAGCGCGCGGTGCCCGCGGAGGCCGCGCCGTCCCTCCCGCCGGGTCCGCCGCCCGGCCCCCGGGACCCGGGCGACGCGTGGGCGTACGGGCCGGACGGTCAGAAGGCGTGGGGCCTGTTCGGCGCCGCGGGGCTGCTCGTCGACGACGGTGCGGGACGCGTCCTGCTGCAGCACCGTGTCGAGTGGAGCCACCACGGCGGTACCTGGGGCATCCCGGGTGGTGCGCGACACCAGGGTGAGGACGCGGTCACCGGAGCGCTCCGCGAGTCCGCGGAAGAAGCCGGTGTCCCCGCCGCCGCGCTCCGGATCCGCCACACCTCCGTGCTCGACCTCGGGTTCTGGACCTACACGACGGTGGTGGCACGCGCCGTCCACCCGTTCCGGGCCGAGGTCGGCGACCGCGAGAGCCTGGCCCTCGACTGGGTGCCGGTCGACGACGTCGAGGGGCTGCCCCTGCACCCGGGGTTCGGCGCGAGCTGGCCGGCCCTCCGCGGTGTGCTCGTGACCGAGCCCGTGGTCGTCGTCGACGCCGCGAACGTCGTCGGCAGCGTGCCGGACGGCTGGTGGCGGGACCGCGCCGGCGCCGCCGAGCGACTCGTGGACGCGATCGGTGTGCTCGCCGCGTCGGGACTGGCCGCTGCGGAACTCGGACTGGGTGCCGGTCGGTGGTGGCCGCGGTGGTCGGTCGTCCTCGAGGGAGATGCGCGAGCCGCCCGGACCGACGACGCCGAGGTCGAGGTCGTCCGCGCGACCGGCGCGGGTGACGACGCGATCGTCGAGTCCGTGCACCGGGCGATCGCGAGAGCGGCCGGTCCGGTCGTCGTCGTGACGGCCGACCGCGGGCTGCGAGCGCGCGTCGAGGCCCTCGGAGCGTCGGTGACGGGGCCGTCCTGGCTCCGAGCGCTGATCGCTAGCTGATCGCACCGCCCGCGACGGCCAGGTCGGGTGCCGGGTCCACCGCGGCGCGGACCGCTGCGGCGAGTCCGGTGACGAGCACGTCGAGCGACACCGTCGGGACGGCGTCGTCCGCCTCGCGCAGGGTCTCGGGTGTCGCGGGCACGTGCACGAACCCGGAGCGCACCCCGGCCCCGGCCAGCGCCTGCAGCGCGTAGAACACGTGGTTGCACACGTACGCGCCGGCCGTGGCGGACAGCGCGGCCGGTGCGCCCGCCGCGCGCGCGGCGGCGACCATGCGCTTGACCGGGAGCGTCGTGAAGTACGCGGCCGGGCCTCCCGGCAGGACGGGCACGTCCACGGGCTGCGCGCCGTCGGCGTCCGGGATCCGGGCGTCGTCGAGGTTGACGGCGACCCGCTCGGGCGTGATCGCGGTGCGCCCCTCGGCGAGCCCGACCGCGACCACGACGTCCGGCGTCACCCGCTCGACGGCGTCACGGAGTGCGTCGACCGAGCGTCCGAACGCGACGGGCAGCAGGACGGCCTCGACGCGTTCCGGACCCGTCCAGGTCGCGGCGACGCGCTCGACGGCGTCCCAGGACGGGTTGCGGGGCGCGTCCGCGAACGGCTCGAACCCGGTCAGGAGGATCGTGGTCACGCCCGCGACCCTAACCCAGGTGCGCCGTGGGGTCGTCCGGTCCGACGCCCGCGGCCGCGGCGGGCAGGTGGCGGCGCGACGAGACGCCCACGAGCACCCACGCCACGAGACCGAGGCCGACGACCACGAGCAGGATCGCCGTCACCGGCGCGACGGCGGCCACCGCGGCGATCACGGCCGGGGCGAGGAACCCCGCGTACGCGACCGCGTAGAACACGCCGGTGAGGCCCGCGAGGTCCCGACTCGACGCGATCCGCTGCACCTCGAGCAGGCTCGACACCAGGGCGATGCCCATGCCGGCACCGACGACCGCGTTCGCCACGAGCCCGATCCAGACCGAGTCGGCCGCGATCGCGAGCGCGACGACCGCGATGCCGACGGTCATCACGAGCACGGCGACGACGAGCCCGCGCGCGCTCGACACGGAGTGCACCCGTGCGGCGATCGGTTGGACCGCACTCGACACCCCGAGCGCGACGACCGTCGCGGCGGTCGCGAAGACGAGCCCCCAGCGTCCGGTCGCGTCGTGCAACTGGGTGGGCAGGTAGCCGTACGCGATCGCGGCGGACGCGAACACGAGCGGGGCCGACACCATGACCACGCGGACGAAGCGCCGGTGTCCGGCCGACGGCACGCGGAGCTGCCGCCACCAGGGCCCGGTGACGCCGCCGGACGTGTGGGTCTCGGGTGCGCGCAGCACGACGACGAGGAACGGGACCGCGACGGCGATGTGCACGAGGAACGGCAGGACCTCGGGGACCGGGCCCCACTGGGCCATGCAGCCGGCGACGAGTGCGCCGCTGCCGGATCCGAGGGTGAACGCGAGTGATGCCCGTCGTGCACCCGATCCGGCGTCCGCCGCCGGGTCGTACCGGCCCTGGGACAGTTCCTTCACCCAGCTGTTCCCGACGGCCATGGCGATGCCCACGGTGATCCCGGAGCACAGTCGCCCGGCCGCGAGGTACCCCGCGCCGAACGGACCGAGGGCCAGGAGGCCGCTGCCGACGAGCGCCGCCGTGACCCCGACGAGCATGAGGGGGCGGCGTCCGTGCCGGTCGGAGAGCGACCCGGCGACGAGCAGTGCCGGTGCGAGACCGAGGACGTACACGCCGAGGAACGCGTTGACGAGGAGCGTCGAGTAGTGCGCACGCTCCTGGTACATGAGCAGCAGCGGGCTGAACTGGTTGCCGCCCCACGAGCAGACGAAGACGGCGCCCCACACCGCGAGCCACGGCCGCACCCGTGCTGCCCGCCGGCTCGTGGCACCGGTCCGGCCGGGAGGCCCGGTCCGCTGCAACGGGACCGCTCCCGTCGACGTGTCCACGCTCACAGCGCGCCCCGGTGCCCGGCGACGTGGTCGCGGAGCACCTCGGCGTAGCGGGCGGCGTCGCCGGCGGCGACGGCCCGGGCCAGTGCGCGGTGCTGGTCGAGCGCCGGGTGGAGCTGTTCGGGACGGACCCGGATGAGCTGGTGCCGGAGGCGTTGCTGGCGGTCGTGGAGGAGGCGGGTGAAGTGCACCGCGACGGGGTTCTCCGCGGCCGCGACGACCGCGGTGTGGAACGCGTCGTCGGCGTCGACGAAGCGGTCCACGTCGTGTTCCGCGATCGCGTCGGCCTGGTCGCGCAGGAGGTCGTCGAGCACGGGCACGAGGTCCGGACGCGGGCCACCGCGGAGTGCTCGGGTCGCCGCGGACGCCTCGACCGCTTCCCGCATCTCGAGGACGTCGGCGGACTCGCTCGGGGACATGGGGCGGACGACGGCGCCCTTCCGGGACTCGAGCGTGAGCAGTTGCTCCGCGGCGAGCCGGAGGAACGCCTCGTGCACCGGGGTCCGGCTGATGCCGAGCTCCTGGCAGACGACCCCCTCGCTGAGGAGGGCACCGCCAGGGAGTTCACCGCGGATGATCCGCTGCTTCGTGTGCTCGTAGGCGCGCTCCGCGGACGACATGTGTCGATCGTACGTCTTGCATGCAAGTGCCCGTGCAGCTTGTCCGAGGAGCATGTGAACATCGCGTTTCCGGCCCGGACTCCCGAGGTGCCACCGCGTAGATTGACGGGACGGCGTCGACGGCGACGTCCGACTGGAGGGACCGCCATGGAGAGGATCACGCGAGCCGAGGACCGTGTCCACCGCCCCGCTGGGCCCTGGACACCGACCGTCCACCGGCTGCTCGCACACCTCCACGAGCGCGGGTTCGTGGAGGCGCCGGAGCCGATCGCGCTCGGTGAGGTGCTCGAGACCGTGTCGTTCATCCCCGGTCTCGCGGGTGAGTACCCCTGGACCGACGACGTCGCGTCCGAGGCCGCGCTCGTCACCGCGGCCCGGCTGCTGCGCAACTACCACGACGCCGCTGCCACCTACGCGGTGGCGGCGGACGACGTGTGGTCCCAAGCCGACCGTGCTCCTGTCGAGACGATCTGCCACGGCGACTTCGCCCCGTACAACTGCGTGTTCGACGGCCGGGCCGCGGTCGGGATCATCGACTTCGACACGGCCCACCCCGGGCCGCGGGTGTGGGACGTCGCGTCGGCGGTCTACCGGTTCGCGCCGCTGACGACCGGGGACACCCCCGTGACGCGTCTCGACGACCAGCTCGCCCGTGCGGCCGAGTTCTGCCGCGCCTACGACCTCGACGCGTCCAGCCGAGCGGGGCTCGTGGAGGCCGTGGTCGCGGGCCTCGTCGCCCTCGTGACGACCATCGAGTCCGAGGCCGCCGCCGGGGACCCGAAGTTCGCCCGGGACCTCGCGGCCGGCCACGCCGAGCTCTACCGCGCCGACGTCGCCTACATCGAGCACCACGCCGACGCCATCCGGCACGCCGTGGCCTGAGCAGGGCTCCACGCGGGCGGCACCACACCGGCACGCAGCCCGCGCCCAGCGGGAGCACGGCGAGCCCACGGCGAACACGGGGCGTGCTCCGCGCGGCGAGCCGGTAGTGTTCCACCGCCATGAGCGACAGCCCTGCCGACGCCACCCCGTACGAGGTGCTCGGCGTCCCCGCCTCCGCCGACGACGACACCCTCCGGCGCGCCTACCGCCGGGCTGCCCGCGAGACCCATCCGGACCTCGGCGGGGACCCGCGCTCGTTCCGCCTGTTGCAAGAGGCGTGGGAACGCGTCGGCACCCCCGAGGCGCGCCGGGCGTACGACGCGGGAGCCTCCCGTTCGGCGATCGCCGGGCACGGACCCGCCGGCGACCCCGCGGGGCGTCCGGCCTCGGGCCGTGACGCCTACGCGCCGCCCGCCGCGCGCCGCGACTCCCGCCCACGTGCCCGGTCCTTCGGGCACCCCGGCGGACTGTCGCGCGAGGTCTTCCTCGCCGCCGAGCGCGAGTGGGTCGGCCTCGGCGACCCGATCGAGGACCCGTACGACCCGGCACTCGTCCGCTCCGCCCCGCGCCACATCCGCCGTCTCCTGGCCGAGGCGCTCGCCGAGGAGGCGACCGCGGCGATCGTCGCCGACCTCGGGATCGGTGTGACGGTGTGGCACGACCTCGACGCCGGGCCGGAGGGCAAGCTGGACCACGTCGTCCTCACGACGAGCGGACTCTGGGCGCTCGAGTCCATCGACTGGGGTGCTCCCGTCCGCATCGAGCACGGCGAGGTCGTCGGCGCGACCCTCGCGCCGGGGGAGCGCCCGGTGCGCGAACTCGTCCGGGCTGCGCGCACCGTCCAGAAGGCGACCCGCGTCCGGTTCACGGGCCGGCTCCTGGTCGTCCCGGACTCCGCGGTCGACCACGACGTCCGGCTCGTGGGACCGGCACGCAGACCGACCGCGTTCGTCGTGCGGCGGAGCGCCCTGGCCGGCGTGTTGCTCGGCCCCGGTGCCGAGACGGGATCGGTCGACGTGTTCGAGCTCCGCGCGCGGCTCCAGGAGACGGTCCGCTTCGTCTGACCGTGCTCGTCGACGGACCGCGAGCGCCGAGCGCGGACCCGAGACGCGGCTTCAGTACCCGCGCAGCTTCTCGAGGTCGCGGCGCTCCCGCCCGGTCGGTCGACCCGCTCCGCGGTCCCGCGCCGGCAACCAGGCCGTCTCCTCGCGCGGCGGCGGTGGGGGCGTCCGGTCCTCCAGACACGTGGCGGCCACCGGTGCCCCGACGCGCTTGACGACGATCCCGCGCACGACGACGATCCGTTCGACCCCGTTGGTCCGCAACCGCACCTCGTCGCCGATCCCGACCGACTGCGCTGCCTTGACGCGCTCGCCGTTCACCCGGACGTGCCCAGCACGGCAGGCAGCGGTGGCGGCGGAGCGGGTCTTCGTCAGCCGCACCGCCCACAACCAGCTGTCGACGCGGGCGCGGTCCATGCGCGACAGCCTATGCGGAACGCCCCGGTCCTACCATGAGTGCCGTGGACGACGACCCCGACGGCCAGGCCGACCCTGCCGACCACGCGGGGTCCGCTGCGCGTGACGACGTCCGCCGCGCGGACGCCCACCGCCGCCGGGCGCTCGCCCTCCTCGCCACCGCCCCGATCGGCACGCGCCTGGTGGTGCGCGCCCACCACGGCGACGGTGCGCGGGACGCCCTCGGCACCCTGGTCGCACGCACCGACACGATCTGCACGGTGCGCACCCGCCGCGAGGACGTCGACATCGCCCTCGCCGCCGTCGTCGCCGCCCGTCCGGTGCCACCTCCGCCGCCGCCCCGCGAGCGCCGACGCGCGTCCTGAGCGCGCCGCCCGCGCGCCTCGTCGAGCGGGGGACCCGTCGCCCGTACCGTGAACGGCATGGTCCCCGCACCACAGGCACCGAACCCGGCACCGGCCCCGTCATCGGTGGGCCCGTCGTCGGTGGCCCCGTCGTCGCCGGACGTGAGCTCGTCGGCCGGGATGCCGGCGCCGTCGCCCGGCCGGTCGACGCCGGGTCGCCGCGAGCACGCGGACACCGTGACCGACCGCACCGCCCGCGTCAGCATCACGCGCCCCGCGTCCTGGGCGACCGTGCACGCCGCCGACGCGGACCTCCGGACCACGGGTGACGGCGTCACCGTGACCGTGCGCTCCCGCCCCAGCGACAACGGCATCGCGGACGAGACCGCCGCGCTGGTCGCTCGGCTGCCCGGCTCGGTCGACGGCGTGCTCGTCGTCGGGTGCGACCCGTGGGGGAGCGCCGGGGCGCCGGCCCGCCTCGTCGAGTACCACCGCCCCGCTCCGCCGCTGGAGGCCGCCGCCGCGACGGACCGCCCCGCGGTCGGCGAGTCGGACGGCACCGAGCACGGACACGAACCGCACCGGCCCGTTCCCGCCCTCGGCCACCGCGCCCCCGACCGCACGGGCGTCTTCGTGTCGCACCTGCTCGTCACCACCGGTCGGCACCGCATCGACGTCGTCGCCGAGCGCCCGCTCGCGGTCCTCGACGCCACCGACGACGTCGTCGCCCGCGTGCTCGAGTCCGTCCGCGTCGTCGGCCCCGCGCCGGCCGCAGCCCAGCCGCCACGCGTGCTCGAGGACGTCCCGGTCCCCGTGCGCCCGACGCTCGCCCCGTTCGGTGTGCCGGTGGACGCCGAGGCGCTCGCCGCGCTGCAGGGCATGGCGGGCCGCCGTTGGAACCCCGCGGTCCTCCGGTCGCCCGGCGGTCGCGCGCTCATCGACCAGGGGCTCGTCGGCCGCTTCGGCACCGTCCCGTCACTGACGAGCGCGGTGCTCGCGCCCTGGGAAGCCGGCGTCGACCCCGTCACGCTCGAGCAGCAGCGGGAGGACGGGCCCGCCACCCGGCTCCGCTGGTGGCGCGGCGACGCCGCCGTGACCGTGCTGGACGGGACCGAGGAGGCCGGCTTCCGCATCGGCAGCGTCGACGACGCCACGCTCCTGGCGCTCGCGGCCGGGAGGGTCGGGGTGACCCCGTCGTGGACCTTCGCCTTCGCGACGCCGCGGCTCCCGGCCGCGGTCCTGGACCGCCGGGTCGAGGACCCGACGGCCCGCCCCGACCTGCCCGTGGCGGTCCGCACGGCCGATCCGGTGCTCGCGCGGTTCTGGGACGCCCCGTGGACCGTGTCGCACCTCCGGGTGCCGACGCGGCCGCGTCCCGTCACGGTGGTCCACGCCGCGGGCGTCGGCTTCGCGCGCATCGGACGGGCGACGGCCGAGGGGACCGCGATCCGGGTCGAGGCGTCCGCGAACGTCCACCGTCTGCTCGTCCGCACGGTCCTGGCGGGCTGACCCCGGTCCTCCCGGACGTCCCGCGTCAGGCGGCCGGACCGGCGACCAGCGTCGCGGTGACCGTTCCCGCCGTGCCGTCGGCGGCGGTGTACCCGACGGTGACCGAGTCCCCGACGGCGTGTGCCTGGATGAGCTCGGTGAGCTGATCGGCACCGGTCACGGCGGTGCCGTCGATGCTCGTGATCGTGTCGCCCGCGGCGAGCCCGGCGTTCTCGGCCGGGGACCCGGACACCACGCCCTGCAGCGTCACACCGGAGCCGGTGGTCGGAGTCGTCGACGAGACCTCCGCGCCGAGGAAGGCCGGGGTCCCGATGACGATCGTCGAGGTCGCGGTGCCGGACAGGATCCGTTCGGCGATGCTCTTGGCCGTCGCGATCGGGATCGCGTACCCGGTGACGTCGCTCGTGCCCGACGACGCGGCGGTGGTCATCCCGACGACCTCGCCCTCGGAGTCGAGCAGCGGGCCGCCCGAGTCGCCGGACACGACGTCGGCCGCGACCTCGATGAGACCGGTGAGCGACTCCGTGCCGGTGCCGGACTCGCTCTGCACGGTGATGTCCTGGTCGAGCGCGGTCACGGAGCCCTTCGCGGCGACGAGTTCGCCCTGGCCCTCCGCGTTCCCGACGTCGGTCACGGTGTCGCCGACGGCCAGGTCGTCGTCGTCGTCGAGTGTCGCGGTGGTGAGGTCCGACGCCCCGCGCAGCTCGAGCACGGCGACGTCGTCGGTCTTGTCCGTGCCGACGACGTCCGCCGTGTAGGTCTTGCCGGTGGACTCGACGGTCACCTCGATGCTCGTGGCGTCCTCGACGACGTGGTTGTTCGTCAGGATCTCGCCGTCGGAGGAGATGATCATCCCGGTGCCGGCCGCCTGCGACGAGGAGTCGTAGTCGAGCGTCGTGTCGATCGTCACGATCCCGGCCTTCTGCGAGTCGGTGGCCGTGGTCTGGGCGCTGTCGGTGGATCCACTCGACCCGGTCCCGCTCGACCCGGAACCGCTCGATCCGCTCGACGAGCCGTCGCCCGGGACGGACCAGCCGCCACCGATGCCGCCGCTGTCCGACGATCCGTTGCTCGAGGACCCGCTCGACTGGCTCGAGGTCGTGGTCCCCGTGTCCCGGGAGGCCAGGCCGAAGGCGGTGCCGCCCGCGGCGCTGACGATCGCGAGGGTGGCGACACCCGCCCCGACCATGAGGCCGACGCGGCGGCGCTTCGGCTTCGCTGCCGCGGTCGGGTCGGTGGCACCCGCCGTGGCGCCGACGAGGTAGGGGCCGTGGCCGTCGTGCGTGTACGTGTAGGGGCCGGAGCCGTCCGGCGCGTAGAGGTAGGGGCCCGATCCGTCGAACGCGTAGGCGGACCGCAGCGTGCTCGGGTCGACGTGCGGTGCCGCTGCGGGAGCCGGCGTGCCGATGGGCTGCGTGGTGTCGCGCGGGGCGTCCTCGCCGCGCTCGTCGTCGGCGGGGGTGGTGGGGTGCTCGGTCATTGGTCTCTCCGGTGGCTCGTCCGACAGCCGGTGGGGCGTCGATGCGTCCAGTACAGGACCCGATCCGATGAGTGGCCTATGAGCGGCGTGGACAGCGGCTCCGCACTCCCTCGGGATCGGCTGCGGCGCCGTCGCCGTCGCCACCGCGCCCGCCGTTCGACCGCGGGGGAGCCGGACTAGGCTTGCGCCGATGTCCCCGACCGCTCGTCCGCGCCGAGCGCGCCTCGTCGGGACGACCGCCGTGTCCCTGGTGGTGCTCGCCGCGGCGTGCGTGCTCAGCGTCATGGTCGGCGCGCGTCCGATCGATCCGCTGGCGGTCGTCACGGTGCTCCTGCACCCCGGCCGGACGGACGAGATCACGCTCATCGTCGTCGGCGAGCGGGTGCCCCGGACGGCGCTCGGACTCGTCGCCGGAGCCGCGCTCGGCGTGGCGGGCGCGGTGATGCAGGGCGTCACCCGCAACCCGCTCGCGGATCCGGGCATCCTCGGCATCAACGCCGGCGCCGCACTCGCGGTGGTCGTCGGGACGACGGTGTTCGGGATCGCGGGCACGGCGGCGACGCTGCCGTTCGCCTTCGTCGGCGCCGCCGTCGCGGCCGTCGTGGTGTACGGGATCGCATCGGCCGGGAGGCGCGGGCCGACCCCGGTGGGCCTCGCTCTGTCCGGTGCCGTGGTCGCCGCCGCACTCGGGTCGGTCACGACCGCGGTCCTCCTGACGCACCAGTCGGCACTCGACCGCATCCGCTTCTGGCAGGTGGGTTCGCTGGCGACGGGGGACCTGCACGTCGTCGCTGTCGTCGCCGTGCCGGTCGTCGTCGGCCTGGCCATCGCCATGACCCTCGGCCGGTCACTCGACACGCTCGCCCTCGGGGACGAGCTCGCGGCGTCCCTCGGGCAGCGGGTCGTCGTGGCGCGGGCACTCGGCGCGCTCGCCACGGTCCTCCTCGCGGGCGCGGCGACGGCGGCGATCGGACCCGTCGGGTTCGTCGGGCTCGCGGTGCCGCACGCCGTCCGCCGTGTCACCGGTCCGGCGAACCGGTGGACCCTGCCGTTGTCCGCGATCGTGGCCCCGGCCCTCCTGCTCGTCGCCGACGTCATCGGTCGTGTCGTCGCCTTCCCGGGCGAGGTCCAGGTCGGCATCGTGACGGCGGTGATCGGCGCTCCCGTGTTCATCGCGCTCGTCCGGAGCAGGGCGGTGCGGGACCTGTGAGCGTGTCGACCCGGACCCCTCGGCGACCACGGGGCACCGATGCCGGACTGCGGCGCGAGCTCCTCGTGCTCGCGGGGGCCCTCGTGCTCGTCGTGGTGCTCGCCGTCGCCGCGCTCGGCCTCGGCGAGATCGCGATCTCCCCGGGTGCGGTCCTCGCCGCGCTCGTCGGACGCGCGGACCGCGTGACGGACTTCGTCATCACCGAGCTCCGCGGGCCCCGGCTGCTGGCGGCGGTCCTCGTCGGCGCGAGCCTCGGCACCGCCGGCGGCATCGTGCAGAGCGTCGTGCGGAACCCGATCGCGAGCCCTGACGTCATCGGGATCACCTCGGGCGCGAGCGCGTCGGGCATCACGGCCATCGCGCTGTTCGCCGCCTCGGGGCTCACCCTGTTCTCGGTCGTCGTCGTCGGTGCCGTCCTCGTGACGGTCGTCATCGCCGCGCTGAGCTGGCGCGGCGGGATCGGGGACAACCGGCTCGTCCTCGTCGGCGTCGGCGTCGCGGCGATCGCCGTGAGCGTCACGGGGTGGATGCTCACGCGCGGGAACGTGCAGGACGCCGCCGTCGCGCTCGTGTGGCTCACGGGCAGCCTCAACGCGGTCGACCCCACGGTGCTCGCGGTGCTCGCGGTGGCGTTCGTCGTGCTGTTCGTCCTCGCCCTCCTCCAGTCGCCGCGGCTCGGGGTGCTCACCCTCGGGGACGACGTCGCGGCGTCGTTGGGGCTGCCGCCGGACCGGGCCAAGGTGCTGCTCGTCCTCACCGCGGTCGGCCTGAGCGCCTCGGCGGTGGCGGCAGCGGGCCCGGTGTCGTTCGTCGCGCTCATGGCCGCGCCGATCGCCCGTCGTCTCGTCGGTCGTGGTCGCGTCGCCCTCGCTCCCGCCGCGGCGGTGGGGGCCGTCATCGTGCAGGCGAGCGACCTCGTGGCGCAGTTCGCGATCCCCGGGGTGGCGGTGCCCGTCGGCGTCGTCACGGGCATCGTCGGCGCGCCGTACCTGCTCTGGCTGATCGCGCGCGGGCGCTGACCGCGCCCGCCCGTTCCAGGCTGCTCCACGCCGACCGAGCGGGACCTCCCGGCGGTCCCGCCGTGTGCAGGACGTGTGTGGACCGTGCGGTCGCTCCACAGGAGTGAAAGGGCGTTCGCGGTGCCGCGCGTTTCCGATACGCTGGTCCGCCAGAAGGAGGTCCACGATGGCAGGTCCAACGGGTCCGCGCGACGGCGCCGCACGATCCGATGCGCCCGAGCGGCGCGTCGACACCACCCTGACCTTCAGCATGGACATGGGGGCGGCGCTCACGCCGGAGAACGGTGTCTCGACCGAGGAGATCGACGCGATCGGCGCGCTGCCGTCCGGGTCGGCGCTGCTCGTCGTCCGCCGCGGGCCGAACGCCGGGGCTCGGTTCCTGCTCGACTCCGACGTCACGACGGCCGGCCGACACCCCGACGCCGACATCTTCCTCGACGACGTCACGGTGTCGCGCAAGCACGCCGAGTTCCTCCGGCACGGCACGAGCTTCAGCGTCAAGGACCTCGGATCGCTCAACGGCACCTACTTCGACGGCGTCCGCATCGACGAGGCCCTGCTCGCCGACGGCGCCGAGGTGCAGGTCGGCAAGTTCCGCCTCACCTTCTACGCGTCCCGCGTCGACATCGCGCGCCTGGCGACCGCGTAGTGCCGGCGCGGAGCGCTGCGGCCCGGTCGACGGCCGCGGGTCCCGACCTGCTCACGATCGGGCAGGTGCTCGCGCGGTTGAAGCCCGAGTTCCCGGACCTGTCGAACTCCAAACTCCGGTTCCTTGAGGAACGCGAGCTCGTGACGCCGATCCGGACCGAGAGCGGATACCGCAAGTTCTCGCCCGCCGACGTCCAGCGGCTCCGGATCGTCCTGGGCCTGCAGCGAGACCACTACCTGCCGCTCAAGGTCATCAAGGAGTACCTGGCCGACCTCGACGCCGGGCGCGACCCGGTCCTGCCGGGTGGTGCCGACGGCCCGCGGCCCTCGATCCTCGGCACCGAGCGGCGGTACACGCGCGACGAGCTCGTCCGCGCGGCCGGCGCGACCCCGATGCTCGTGTCGGACGCCGTGTCCGCGTCGCTGCTGCCGGCCGTCGAGCACTACGGCGAGGACGCCGTCACCGTCGTCAAGGCGCTCGTGGAGCTGCAGCGCACCGGCATCGAGCCACGGCATCTCCGCACGTTCCGGGCGTCGGCGGAGCGCGAACTCGGTCTCATCGAGTCGGCGCTCATGCCCGTCCGGCGCCGGTCCGACGCCACCTCACGCGCCAAGGCGGCGGAGCTCGCCCGCGAGATCGCAGGGCAACTCGAGGTCGTCCGGTCGAGCCTCATCCGGGCTGCGATCGGGCGGTTCGACGCCTCGTGAGCACGGGGCCCGAACGTGGACAGCCGGTGTCGGTCGGGCTTATCCTCGACACGCCGAACTCCCCGGTGCGGATGTCCCGCGACGACCGGGTCCGACTCGCTAGCGTGGACCTCGGCACAACTCTCAACCGATCGTTGAATGTTCGGTTGCGGGCCGGAACGTCGTGGAAGGCAGTCTGATGAGTGGGAACGAAACGCCCCGGACCCCCGGGGACGCACCGTCCGACGCAGCCGTGGACACGCCCGACGGCGAGCTGACCCGCTACGACCTCGGCCTGCTGTTCACCGACGGCATGCCCGAGCGCGACGAGTCCAACGGCTACCGCGGCACCGTCGCCGCCCGGGCCGCGGGTATCAGCTACCGCCAGCTCGACTACTGGGCGCGGACCGGCCTCGTCGAGCCGACCATCCGTGGCGCGGCGGGGTCCGGTTCGCAGCGGCTCTACGGCTTCCGCGACATCCTCGTGCTCAAACTCGTCAAGCGCCTGCTCGACACCGGCATCTCGTTGCAGCAGATCCGCACCGCGGTGAACCAGCTCCGCGAGTCGGGGGTGAACGACCTGGCACAGACGACCCTGATGTCCGATGGGGCGTCCGTGTACCTCTGCACCTCGAACGACGAGGTCATCGACCTGGTCTCCCGAGGGCAGGGTGTCTTCGGCATCGCGGTCGGCAAGGTCCTGCGCGAGGTCGAGACGAGTCTCGTGGAACTCGACTCGACGCCGGCGGCCGACCCGAGCGACGAACTCGCGGCGCGCCGGGCCTCCCGGGCCTCCTGACCCGCGCGGCCTCCCGGGTCTCCTGACCCGCGCGGTCTCCCGGGTCTCGTGACCCCCGCGTCCGACGCGTCACACGGCGCAGCGCACACGGCAGGCGACACGGGGACGCCGCGCCTCGGCCGGCTCAGGCCTGCGCGACCCCCTCGGCGTACTCGCCGATCTTGCCCGTCCGCATGATCCGCTCGAGCAGCAGGTCGAAGTTCCGTGCCATCTCCTGCGCGGACTCGCCCGGCCACACGTGCAGCGGCTTCGCGGCACCCTGGGCCTGCTGCAGTGACGTCCGTTCGGGCAGCTGGGGCGACAGCACGAGCGGACCGAACATGTCGCGGAGCTCCTTGATGCGGAACTGGTGCTCGAGCGACTGCACGCGGGCACGGTTGACGATGATGCCGAGCGGCTGGAGGCGCGGGGAGAGTCCGCGGCGGATCTCCTCGATGGCGCGCAGTGCACGGTCGGCCGCCGCGACGGAGAACAGCCCCGGCTCGGTGACGACGGACACGCGGTCCGAGGCGGCCCACGCCGTGCGGGTCAGGGCGTTGAGCGAGGGAGCGCAGTCGATGAGCACGAGGTCGTAGTCGGCCTCGACGTTGGCGAGGGCCTCCTCGAGCTTCCAGATGTCCCGGATCGAGGGGTGCGGACCGTCGAAGTTGATGGCCGAGGGAGAGCCGACCATGACGTCGATCTTGCCCTGGCGTCCCTTGGTCCACCCGGACGGGGCGATCGCCTGACGGACGATCTTCTCCTTCGGGTTCTCGAGCACGTCGGCGACGTTGAGGTGGCCGGCGAGCGAGATGTCGAGCCCCGTGGAGACGTCCGACTGGGGGTCGAGGTCGACCACGAGGGTGCGGAGTCCCTTGGCGAACGCGGCGGACGTCAGGCCGAGGGTCACGGTCGTCTTGCCGACGCCTCCTTTGAGGGAGCTGACGCTGAGTACATGCACGTCGAGACACGATAGCCCCACTAGGGTTGAACCACCTCAAGATCCGCCGTGCTCGACGGCCGATCGCGCCGTCCGCCCGGGCACCACGACGACGCCCGGGTGCATGCCGAAAGGGCAGCCCGTGTTCCGCAAGATCCTGGTCGCGAACCGAGGCGAGATCGCCATCCGGGCGTTCCGCGCCGCGTACGAGCTCGGTGCCCGGACGGTCGCCGTCTACCCCTACGAGGACCGGAACTCCGAGCACCGGCTCAAGGCGGACGAGGCGTACCAGATCGGCGAGCCCGGTCACCCGGTCCGCGCCTACCTCGACGTCGCCGAGATCGTCCGCGTCGCCCGCGAGTGCGGCGCGGACGCGATCTACCCCGGGTACGGCTTCCTGTCCGAGAACCCGGAGCTGGCGGCTGCTGCGGCAGCGGCCGGCATCACGTTCATCGGCCCGGGCGAGCGCGTGCTCGAGATGGCCGGCAACAAGGTCACGGCCAAGGAACACGCCGTCGCGGCGGGGGTGCCCGTCCTCGCCAGCACGCCGGCCTCCCGCGACGTCGACGAGCTCGTGCGCGGCGCCGAGGCCATCGGGTTCCCGGTGTTCGCCAAGGCCGTCGCCGGTGGCGGTGGCCGGGGGATGCGCCGTGTCGCCCGTCCCGAGGACCTCCGTCCCGCCCTCGAGGAGGCCATGCGCGAGGCCGACAGTGCGTTCGGCGACCCGACGATGTTCCTCGAGCAGGCCGTGCTCCGGCCCCGGCACATCGAGGTCCAGATCCTCGCGGACGCCACCGGCGACGAGGCCGGGACCATCCACCTGTTCGAGCGCGACTGCTCGGTGCAGCGCCGGAACCAGAAGGTCATCGAGATCGCGCCGGCGCCGGACCTCGACCCCGCGGTGGCGGCAGCGCTGCACCGGGACGCCGTCGCCTTCGCCCGGTCGATCGGCTACGTGAACGCGGGCACGGTCGAGTTCCTGCTCGACACGGTCGGCGAGCGCGCCGGGCAGCACGTCTTCATCGAGATGAACCCCCGCATCCAGGTCGAGCACACCGTGACCGAGGAGGTCACCGACGTCGACCTCGTCCAGGCGCAGATGCGGATCGCGGCGGGCGAGACGCTGGCGGACCTGGGGCTGTCGCAGGAGGACGTGGCGGTGCACGGCGCTGCCCTGCAGTGCCGCATCACGACCGAGGACCCGTCGCAGGGCTTCCGCCCGGACACCGGCCGGATCACGACCTACCGGAGCCCGGGTGGCGCGGGGGTCCGCCTCGACGGCGGCACGGTGTCGACCGGCGCGCAGATCAGCCCGCACTTCGACTCGATGCTCGCCAAGATGACGTGCCGCGGGCGGTCGTTCCCCGCCGCGGTCGCCCGGGCCCGTCGTGCCCTCGCCGAGTTCCGCATCCGCGGTGTGAGCACGAACATCCCGTTCCTCCAGGCCGTCCTGGAGGACCCGGACTTCGCTCGCGGTGACATCAGCACGTCGTTCATCGAGGAGCGCCCGCAGCTGCTCGGCGGCCACGTCTCGCGGGACCGTGGCACCAAGGTGCTGGCGTGGCTCGCGGACGTCACCGTCAACCAGCCGAACGGGCCGGGCACGGGTGCACTCGACCCGGCGGTGAAGCTCCCGCATGTGGACCTGGGACAGGAGCCGCCCGCCGGGCAGCGGCAGCGCCTCCTCGCCCTCGGTCCGGCGCGCTGGGCGGAGGCGCTGCGTGCGCAGACGGCCCTGGCCGTCACCGAGACGACCATGCGCGACGCCCACCAGTCCCTGCTCGCGACCCGCGTCCGCAGCACGGACCTCGTCGCGGTCGCCCCGTACGTCGCGCGGCTCACCCCGGAACTGCTCAGCATCGAGGCCTGGGGCGGCGCGACGTACGACGTCGCCCTGCGGTTCCTCGGCGAGGACCCGTGGGAACGGCTCGCGGCCCTCCGTGCGGCGATGCCGAACATCCCGATCCAGATGCTCCTGCGCGGCCGCAACACGGTCGGCTACACGCCGTACCCGACCGAGGTCACCGAGGGTTTCGTCGCCGAGGCCGCGGCGACGGGCGTCGACGTCTTCCGCGTGTTCGACGCCCTCAACGACGTCGCGCAGATGCGACCCGCCCTGGAGGCCGTGCTCGCGACCGGCACGGCCGTCGCCGAGGCCGCGCTCTGCTACACGGCCGACCTGCTCGACCCGGCGGAGGACCTCTACACGCTCGACTACTACCTGCGCCTGGCGGAGCAGATGGTGGCGGCGGGTGCGCACGTGATCGGGATCAAGGACATGGCGGGCCTCCTCCGTGCCGGTGCTGCCGAGCGCCTCGTGACGGCCCTGCGGGAGCGGTTCGACCAGCCGGTCCACGTGCACACGCACGACACCGCCGGCGGGCAGCTGGCGACCCTCCTGGCGGCGAGCCGCGCCGGAGCGGACGCCGTCGACGTCGCGGCCGCGCCCATGGCGGGCACCACGAGCCAGCCGAGCATGTCGGCGCTCGTGGCGGCGCTGGCGCACACGGAGCGCGACACCGGGCTCGCACTGCGGGCGGTGAGCGACCTCGAGCCCTACTGGGAGGCCGTCCGCCGCGTCTACCGGCCGTTCGAGTCGGGCCTCCCGGGTCCCACCGGTCGGGTGTACGTGCACGAGATCCCGGGCGGGCAGCTGTCGAACCTCCGGCAGCAGGCGATCGCGCTCGGCCTCGGCGACCGGTTCGAGGAGGTCGAGGACCAGTACGCCGCGGCCAACCGGATCCTGGGACGCCCGACCAAGGTGACCCCGTCCTCCAAGGTGGTGGGCGACCTCGCACTCCAGCTCGCGGCGGTCGGCGCCGACCCCGCCGACTTCGAGCAGCACCCCGAGCGGTACGACGTGCCGGAGTCGGTCGTGGGGTTCATGGCGGGCGAGCTCGGGGACCTGCCCGGCGGCTGGCCGGAGCCGTTCCGCAGCAAGGTGCTCGCCGGGCGCGAGGTCCACCTCACGACGACGCCGATCTCGGACGAGGACGCCGCGGTGCTCGCCGAGCCGGGCCGGGCGCGGCAGGCGGCCCTGAACCGGCTCCTGTTCCCGGGTCCGACCGACGAGTTCCACCGTGTCCGGGACCAGTACGGCGACCTCTCGGGCGTGGGGACCGCCGACTACCTGTACGGGCTCAAGCAGGGGCGGGAGCACGTCGTGTCCATCGCCCGGGGCGTCACGCTCCACGTCGGCCTCGAGGCCATCGGCGACGCCGACGAGCGCGGCATGCGCACGGTCATGACCACCCTGAACGGGCAGCTCCGCCCCGTGTACGTCCGTGACCGGTCGGTCGCGGTGGAGTCGAAGGCCGCCGAGAAGGCCGATCGCGACGACCCGGGTCAGGTCGCGGCACCGTTCTCCGGTGTCGTGACGCTCAAGGTGCAGCCCGGCGACCACGTCGAGGCGGGTCAGGCCGTGGCGAGCATCGAGGCGATGAAGATGGAGGCGGCGATCACGACGCCCCGTGCGGGAACGGTGACGCGGCTGGCCGTCCCGGTGACGCAACAGGTCGACGCCGGGGACCTCCTGGTGGTGGTCGCCTGATGACGGTCCGTCCCATCCGGTTGTTCGGCGACCCCGTGCTGCGGTCACCGGCCGACCCGGTCCGGATCGGCGCGGACGGCGTCACGGACCTCGTGCAGGACCTCCTCGACACGGTGCGGGTGCCGGGCCGTGCCGGCGTGGCCGCGCCGCAGATCGGCGTCGGACTGCGCGCCTTCAGCGTCAACGTCGACGGTTTCGTCGGCTACGTGCTCAACCCGGAGCTCGTCGAGACCCGTGGCGAGCCCGCGCTCATGGACGAGGGATGCCTCTCGGTGCCCGGCCTGGCGTACCCGACCCGACGGTTCCCGTACGCGCGGGTGCGGGGCGTCGACGTCGACGGCGCCGAGGTCGTGCTCGAGGGTGAGGGGCTCATGGCGGAGGCGCTGCAGCACGAGACGGACCACCTCGACGGCACCGTCTACGTCATGACGCTCGATCCGGAGACACGACGACGTGCGCTCCGCGACATCCGCGGGCAGGATTGGTTCTGACCGGGGCGCACATCGCTCCCGACGCGGGCACCCCCGTTCACGGGGTGGACGCGGATCAGGTTCCCTGGTCACCGTGGACCCGGACGCAGAGAGGGCGTCCGCCGACAGGATCAGGGGACAGCGATGTCATCATCAGGAACACGTCTCGTCCGTGCGCGCTCGCGCCGCGGACGACTGACCGCCCTCGGGGTGGTCCTCACGGTCGTCGCCGCGCCGCTCGCGGTGGTGACGGTCAGTGCTGCGGCACCGGCACACGCCGCGACCGAGCCGGTGGTGGGCGAGTCCCCGGACTACGCGTCCGAGACCTTCCAGGACCCGTGGGACTTCAGCGACGCGGCCGACTACAACACCGACCTCAGCGGGCCCGGCACCTACAAGGTGGCCAACGGGCAGCTGTCGATGAACTACGGCACCGGGGGCTTCATCTCGCTCGTCGACACGGTGAGCGGCAGCTTGGCCTACGGGCGGGACGGTGCCGCGGCGCCGATCAACACGTCGCGCTACCAGCGCCTGTCGTTCGAGATGAACACGTCGTCGGCCGGTTCGGGCAAGGGCATCGTCTACTGGTACACCTGCCGCGAGAAGACGAGCAGCTGCCTCGGCGGGACCACCTTCAACGTCACGGCGGGCGACCACGTGTACGACATCCCGCTCAACGGGACGTCGAACCAGGGCAGCAAGATCCCGTGGACGAGCGCGAAGGTGGTCGCACTCCGCGTCCAGCCCATCGTCACGAACGCGGCGCACCCCACGGTGTCGGCGACCCTGAACTGGGTGCGCCTGCACGGCGGCACGACGACGCAGGCCGCGATGCCGCCCGGCGACCACGGCACCTACCGGGTCGAGCCGATGCCCGAGCCGGTGGTGGACAGCCCCAGCCCGGCGGACGGCAAGGACCTCGCGACGGTCCAGCGGGGCAAGCCGTGGGAGTTCACCTCGTCGGCGAACGCGTCGGGCGTCACGCTGCAGAACGCGCGGCTCATTCACTACGGCAGCGACGGTCTGACGGCGCAGAACCAGGGGCCGAACCAGGGCGACCCGCAGGTCCACCTGCCCGTCCAGAAGTTCAGCGCGAACCAGTACCACTACCTCACCTTCGACCTGACCTACGACGGCGGGTTCTCACTGGCGAGCGCTGCGGGCGGCGGCAAGATGGCGCGCGTCATCTGGTACGGCGCGAGCACGTCGACGCCGCAGATCGGCAACGACATCCTGACGTTCTCCGGGGCGAACGCCCGTGAGGTCGCGATCGACATGACCGCGGTGAACCCCCTCGACGAGACCGCCCTCAACCCGAAGGTCGGGTGGGCCGGCCAGGTCATCACCGGGTTCCGGTTCGACCCGAACGAGGACAAGGGTGCCGCGGTCTGGCACCTCAAGTCGATCCACCTGCGGAACACGCCGGCCGCGACCGGCAGCACGACGGTCAAGTTCCACGACGCGGCGTGGGTCGCCGGCACGACGGCCGACGTCAAGGTCGGCACGAGCGCGAACGGTTCCGGTTACACGACGATCGCGTCGGGCGTCCCGGTGCAGCAGGGCACGAACGCCACGACCTTCTCGCTCGGCTCGATGGCCGCGGGGACCTACCACGTCGAGGTCGTGCTCCACCACCCGAACAGCGGGAACGCACTGGCGTTCTCGTCCGCGCCGGTCATCATGTCCAAGGCCGCCGCGTCGGGCTCGACCGCCTCGGCCACCCCGAAGGGCAGCTTCGACACCCTCACGGCGACGAGCGGCGGGGCCACGGCACGCGGGTGGGCATGGGACCCGGACCAGACCTCGAGCACGGAGGTCCGGCTGTACGACCAGACCTCCGGGTCGAAGTACCTGGGAAGCGTGACGACCTCCATCGCCCGGTCCGACGTGGCGCGTGCGGTGGCGGGAGCCCCGGCGAACACCGGGTGGAGCACGACGGTCTCGCTGGCGAAGGGCACCCACAAGGTGTGCGCGTACGCGATCAACCAGGGCGGTGGGTCGAACCCGACGCTCGGATGCAAGTCCGTGACGGTCGGCTGAACCGCGACCACACACGAACGCCCCGCCGGTGCTCCGGCGGGGCGTTCGTCGTCGGGTCGGGTCAGTACCCGCGGTGCCGGTGCTCCACGACCGGCACCGCGGTGGTCTGCACCGCGGAGCCCGAGTAGATGTGTTCGATGTCGGCGGCGTGGTCGAAGAGCACCCGGTCCCGCTTGACGGTGAGCTTCGGCGTGAGGTGCCCGGACGCCTCCGTGAACTCGGCGTCCAGGATCGTGAACGAGCGGATCGACTCGGCGCGGGACACCCGCTGGTTCGCGGCGTCGATCGCGTGCTGCACGGCCGTGTGGACGCGTGCGTCGTGGGCGGCGCTCCGGGGGGTGAGCGCGGGGACGATCCCGTTCGCCGCGCACCAGCCGGGCAGCATCTCGCGGTCCAGGGTGACGAGCGCCGCGACGAACGGCTTGCCCTCGCCGACGACGACGACCTGCGCGACGAGCGGGTGCTCGCGCACGGCGTCCTCGAGCGGGGCGGGTGCGACGTTCTTGCCGCTCGCGGTGACGATGAGCTCCTTCGCTCGCCCGGTGACGGTCAGGACGCCGTGCTCGTCGAGCGTCCCGAGGTCACCGGTGCGGAACCAGCCGTCGACGAACGCCTGCTCGGTGGCGTCGGGGCGGTTCCAGTACCGGTCGAACACGTCGACGCCACGGACGAGGATCTCGCCGTCGTCGGCGATCCGCACCTCGACGCCGGGGAGGGCGCGGCCGACGGACCCGATGCGGATCTCCGCCGCCCGGTTGACGGTCGCCGGTGCGGTCGTCTCGGTCAGGCCGTAGCCCTCGAGCACGAGCACCCCGACGGACCGGAAGAAGTGGGCCAGGCGGGGCGACAGCGGCGCCGACCCACTGATCGCGTACCGCACCCGACCGCCGAGCGCCTCGCGGAGCTTCGCGTAGACGAGCCGGTCGAACAGCCGGAACCGCAGGCGGAGGCCGAGCGGGACCGTCCCGGTGGCGAGCGCCTCGGAGTGCTCGACCGCGGTGTCGGCCGCCAGCCGGAACACCCGGCCGCGTCCGCCGACGGCCGCCTTCTGCTCGGCCGCGTTGTAGATCTTCTCGAACACGCGCGGGACAGCGAGCAGGAACGTCGGCCGGAACGTGGCGACCGCGTGCATGAGGTCCTTGGTGTCCGGCTCGTGACCGACGAGCACACCGGTCCCGATCGACATGACGGCGATGAACCGCGCGAACACGTGCGCCATGGGGATGAACAGCAGTGTCGACGCGCCCTCCTCGACGACGTCCGCCATCGCCTCCGCCGCACCCTCGACGAGCGTCGTGAAGTTGTCGTGACGGAGGACGCAGCCCTTCGGCCGACCCGTCGTGCCGGAGGTGTAGATGATGGTCGCGTCGTCGTGCGCGGACACCGCGTCGAGGCGGGCGTCCAGCTCGGCGTCGGTCACCGGTTCGCCGAGTCGCGCCAGGTCGTCGAGCCCGCCGCCGTCGATGGTCCAGTGCTGCGCGAGACGCGGGAGGTCCGGGGCGACGCCCGCCACACGGCGTGCGTGCTCCTCGCTTTCGACGACGATCGCGACGGACCCGGAGTCCTGGAGGATGTACCGGACCTGGTCGGGCGAGCTCGTCTCGTAGACGGGCACCGACACCAGACCCGCGTGCCAGATCGCGAAGTCGACGATGGTCCACTCCGACCGCGTGCGGGACAGCACGGCGATGTGGGCGCCCGGCTCGAGTCCCGCGGCGACGAGGCCCTTGGCGACGGCGCGGACGCGGGCGAGGACGCTCGCAGCGCTCATCGGCACCCACCGTTCCCCGTGCCGCTGGGCGAGGAGTCCGCGATCGGGCGTCGCCGCGGCCCGTTCGACGAGGATCCGGGCGGCGGAACCGTGCCCGGCGTCCGCGTGGGTCTGGTCGGTCCCCTCGGGTGAGGTTCGGTGATCGTGCACGGCAACTCCCTCGTCGACCGTCGATGCTGATCCGCCTCGTCGTCGAGCCGGACGCGCTCAGCATAGGACCCACGCCCCCGCGCGAGTCCAGTGTCCACACCGGGTAGGGTCGATGTTCGTGCATGCCATCGGAATCGACATCGGGGGCACGAAGATCGCGGGCGCGGTCGTCTCCGAACTCGGCGAGATCGTCGCGGAGGACCGGGTCCCCACCAACGCCGCGGACCCCACCGCCATGCTCGACGACGTCGTCTCGATGGTCGAACGCCTCCGCGCGGAGCACGCGATCGAGGCCGTCGGTGTCGCGGCTCCCGGGTTCATCGACGCCTCGCAGTCGATCGTCTACTACACGCCGAACATCCGGTGGCGGAACGAGCCGCTGCGGCAGCGGCTGCAGGAACGCCTCGGCGACGTGCACATCACCGTCGACAACGACGCCAACGCCGCGGGCTGGGCGGAGTTCCGCTTCGGTGCCGGCCGCCTCGTCAGCGACATGACGATGCTCACGATCGGCACCGGTGTCGGTGGGGCGATCGTCACCGAGGACCGCTTGTTCCGCGGCGGCTTCGGCACCGGTGGCGAGATCGGCCACCTCCGCATCGTCCCGAACGGGCTCCCGTGCGGCTGTGGTGCGCGCGGGTGCATCGAGCAGTACGGCTCGGGTCGGGCGCTGCAGCGGATGGCGAACGACGTCGCGGACGCCGGTGGCATCGGTGTCGCCCTCGCCGAGGCCCGTGACGCCAACGGCGGCACGCTGGACGGGCAGATCGTCGGCGACCTCATCCTCGCCGACGACCCGGGGGCCCTCGCGGCGCTCCGTCGACTCGGACGACACCTCGGCGAGGCGTGCGCGTCGCTGTCGGCCGTGCTCGACCCGCAGCTGTTCGTGTTCGGGGGTGGGGTCGCGAGCGCGGGGGACCGCCTGCTCGAACCGATCCGTCAGGCGTACCTGAACAACCTGCCCGCGCGGGGTTACCATCCGGAGCCGGACTTCGTCATCGCGGAGCTCGTGAACGACGCGGGTGTCGTCGGTGCCGCGGACCTGGCGCGGATCCACGCGCGGACCGCCTGACCGCTCGACCGGACCGAGGACGCGACGATGCTCTACTGGGTGCTCAAGAACCTGCTCATCGGACCACTGCTCACGGCGGTGTTCCGCCCGTGGGTGGTCGGGCGTGAGCACGTTCCGGCGACGGGTCCCGTCATCTTCGCCAGCAACCACGTGTCGTTCATCGACTCCGTGATCCTGCCGGTCGTGCTCGACCGCCGGATCTCGTTCCTCGCCAAGAGCGACTACTTCACCGGTCGTGGGATCAAGGGCTGGGCCACGAAGACCGCCTTCGGCGCGCTCGGCCAGCTGCCCATCGACCGATCGGGCGGCAAGGCGAGTGAGGCCTCCCTGCGGACGGGCCTCGGCGTGCTGGCGCGGGGGGAGCAGCTCGGCATCTACCCGGAGGGCACGCGCAGCCCGGACGGGCGCCTCTACCGCGGCCGCACGGGCGTCGCCCGCATGGTGCTCGAGGGGCGCGTCCCGGTCGTCCCGGTCGCCATGGTCGGCACGCGCGAGGTCATGGCGATCGGTCAGCACGTGCCGAAGATCAAGCGCGTCGGGGTCGTCTTCGGCGAGCCCCTCGACTTCTCCCGCTTCACGGGCCTGGAGTCGGACCGCTTCATCCTCCGCAGCGTGACCGACGAGATCATGCACGAGCTCCGACGCCTGAGCCACCAGGAGTACGCCGACGTGTACGCGTCGAGCGTGAAGGAGCGCGGCGCAGCGGCCCTCCGGTCCACGGGGCAGCGCGTCGGTTCCACCGCTGGGGAACAGGGCGCCACGCTTCCACGTTAGGCTCAGTCAGTCCGCACGCCCCGACCGGTGTGGACAGCCCTGCCCGACGTGGCATCGAGCCACACAACCACGAGGGAATCGAAGTGTTCGAGTCGACCGACATCGTCGCCCTGCAGGATCCGGACGTGATCGAGGGGCTCGACTATTGGCGGACGCTCCCGATCAAGCAGCAGCCGGCGTGGCCGGACCCCATCGCGGCTGAGGCCGCATCGGCCGAGATCGCGACCTTCCCGCCGCTCGTGTTCGCCGGCGAGGTCGACGTGCTGCGCGACCGGCTCGCGGCGGCGGCTCGGGGTCAGGCCTTCCTCCTCCAGGGCGGTGACTGCGCCGAGACGTTCGCCGGTGCGACCGCCGACGCCATCCGCAACCGGGTGAAGACGATCCTGCAGATGGCCGTCGTCCTGACGTACGGCGCCTCCACGCCCGTCATCAAGATGGGACGCATGGCGGGGCAGTTCGCCAAGCCGCGGTCGAGCGACTTCGAGACCCGCGGTGACGTCACCCTGCCCGCCTACCGCGGCGACATCATCAACGGCTACGACTTCACGCCGGAGTCCCGGCAGGCGGATCCCCAGCGTCTCGTGCGGGGGTACCACACCGCGGCGTCGACGCTGAACCTCATCCGCGCCTTCACGCAGGGCGGGTTCGCCGACCTCCGACAGGTGCACAGCTGGAACAAGGGCTTCGCCGAGAACCCGGCGAACGCGCGGTACGAGCACCTGGCCCGCGAGATCGACCGCGCCATCCGGTTCATGGAGGCCGCGGGCGCGGACTTCGACGAACTCAAGCACGTCGAGTTCTACGCGTCCCACGAGGGCCTCCTCATGGACTACGAGCGCCCGATGACCCGTATCGACTCGCGGTCCGGGCTGCCGTACGACACCTCCGGCCACTTCGTGTGGATCGGGGAGCGCACGCGCGACATCGACGGCGCGCACGTCGACTTCCTGTCGCGGGTTCGGAACCCGATCGGCGTGAAGCTCGGGCCGTCGACCTCGGTCTCCGACATGGAGGCGCTCATCGACAAGCTCGACCCCGAGCGCGAGCCGGGCCGCCTGACGTTCATCACGCGCATGGGTGCGGGCCTCGTCCGCGAGAAGCTCCCGCCCCTGCTCGAGGCGATCAAGGGCATGGACGCCAACCCGCTCTGGGTCTCCGACCCGATGCACGGCAACGGCCTCACGACGCCGACCGGCTACAAGACGCGGCGTTTCGACGACGTCGTGGACGAGGTCCGCGGCTTCTTCGAGGCCCACCGCGCGGTCGGGACCTACCCGGGCGGCATCCACGTCGAACTCACGGGCGACGACGTCACCGAGTGCCTCGGTGGGTCCGAGCACATCGACGAGGAGACCCTCGCCACCCGGTACGAGTCACTCTGTGACCCGCGCCTCAACCACATGCAGTCGCTCGAGCTCGCGTTCCTCGTGGCCGAGGAGCTGAGCGCGGCACCGCGGTCCTGACGGTCCCCGGGACGGGAGGCACGGCACCGGACCGGTGTCGTGCCTCCCGTCCGTCCCGGCCTCCCGTTGCGTCAGCCGAGGCCGGACGGCGCGCACCGGTCACTGCTCGTAGTCGAGCGTGATCGTGTCGCCCTTGTGCACGGTGGAGCCGGGGGCCGGGTCGGTCGCGGACACCGGCAGCGACGACTTCCAGTCGTAGAACGAGCACAGCACGTTCGTGCAGTCCGGGTAGGACACGTGCAGGCCGAGGGCCTGGAGGGTCGACGCGGCCTGGTCGATCGGCTTCTTCCGGACGTCGGGGAGCGTGATCGGGACGGGGCCCTTCGACACCACGAGCTGCACCGTGGAACCCTTGACCACGGGGTCGGCCGGGAGGATCGCCTTGATGACGTCGCCGGTGGGGACGTCGTCGCTGTACTGGCCGGGCGCCTGGCCGGCGTCGAGCCCCACCGCCTCGAGCGCGGCGGTGGCCGCGTCGCTCGACTTGCCGACGACGTCCGGCACGGCGCCGAGCGACACCGTGAGGCGGACGGGCATCCGCTCGCCGTACTGGTGCACGGTGGTCAGGTCGACGTCGTCGCCGGCCTCGGTCGTGCCGGTCGCGGCGAGGACGGTGCCCGCGGCAGCGGATCCGTCGAACCGGTAGCGCAGCTGCTCGAGTGTGAAGTGCGGGGCGAGTTCGCTCCGCACGGTCGCGACCGGCTGTCCGACGATCGCGGGCAGCACGATGGGACGGGGCCCGGACGAGACGAGGATCCGGATCGTCGTCCCGCGGGTCACGATGCGCCGGGCGTCCGGCGCGGTCGCCGAGACGGCGCCCGCGTGGACGACCGCGTCGGGGCGCGCACCGGTGCTCGACGCGGCGTGCAGTCCCCGCTCCTCGATCAGGCGGCGTGCCTGGGAGACGCTCTTGCCGGCGACCTCCGGCACGCGCACGTTGCCGCCGGGCCCGGGTCCGAACCACCACGCGACGACCCCGACGACGAGTGCCACCACGACCACGACGGCGAGGAGGACCCACCCGCGGCGACGGCGCCGGGCGGTCGTGTGCGCGAGGCGTCCCGCGGCGGGAGCGAGGGCGGTCTCGAGCGACTCGCTCGCCGTCGGTGGGAACCGGGGCGCCGACGTCGTCGAGCGCTGCGGACCGATCGGGCTCCGGGGCGGAGCGAGCGGACCACGCGGACCGAGCATCGTGGTGTCTGCGGGCGCGGCGTCGAGCGGCAGGACGGTGGTGGTGCCGGCGGGGTGGAGCACGGACGTCGCGCGAGGGTCGCTCATCCGCTCGTCGATGCCCGCGAGGCCGTCGAGCATCGCGCGGGCGTCGCGCGGCCGTTCATCGGGGTCGCGCGCGGTGGCCCAGCGGACGACGTCGTCGAGTTCGGGCGGCACCGCCGGGTTGCTCGCGCTCGGGGCCGGGACCGTGTCGTTCGCGTGCTGGTACGCGATCTGCATCGGCTGGTCGCCCTTGTACGGCTGCTCGCCCGTGAGCATCTCGTACAGCATGATGCCGAGGGCGTAGATGTCGCTCCGGGTGTCCGCCACTCCGCGCGTGACGAGTTCGGGGGAGAGGTACGCGATGGTCCCGAGCAGGGCCGCACCGGTGGCGGTGTTCGCCGTCGCGGCGCGCGCGAGGCCGAAGTCGCCGAGCTTGATCCGGCCGTCGTCCGCGAGGAGGACGTTCTCGGGCTTGAGGTCACGGTGCACGATGCCCGCCCGGTGCGCGGACGCGAGCCCGGCGAGGACGGCGCGGAGGATGTCGAGCGCCTGGTCGCTCGTGAGCGCCCGGTGCTCCTGCAGGAGGTCACGGAGCGTGATGCCCGGGATGTACTCCATGACGATGTAGGTGCAGTCGGTCTCCTGCCCCTGGTCGAACACGCCCACGACGTTCGGGTGGGACAGACGGGCGGCGGACCGGGCCTCCTGGATGAAGCGTCCGCGGAACGCGGCGTCGTCCGCCAGGTGACCGTGCATGATCTTGATCGCGACGCGGCGCTCCAGACGGACGTCCGTGGCGAGGTACACGGTGGCCATGCCACCGCGGGCGATGCGCGACCGGACGCGGTACCGCTGGTCGATCATCCGACCGATCATCGGATCCGTCGCGGCGTTCATGGTCACGGTCGGCATTCTACGAATCGGGCGTCGGACCACCGCCGCTGACGCACCGACCGTGATGCAATCTCGATCTGGAGGAGGAGGCGGTGCTCACGGACGACCGGTCCCGCCTCCGACCTGGCGGCCGGATCCGGCGTCAGAGGGTGGCGAGCCACGCGGTCGCGGGCTTCTCCCACTGGCCGTACGCCTTCGGGTACGCCGAGTTCTGCACGGCCTGGGCCGCGTCCGTGACCGACATCGACTGCCAGCCGGGGACGTCGAGGAGACCGGCCGTCGTGCCGGCGTTCGGGTTGTGCGGACCGCCGAAGAACAGCCTCGCCGCGTACGTCGGGTCCATGAGCTCGGACGCGGATCCCCAGCCCTGGCTCGGCCGCTGCTGGAACAGTCCGATCGAATCGCGGTCCCCGTGGTCGAGGTCGCGGAGCCCGGACTCCTGCATCGCGGCCGCGAGCGCGACGACGAGGCCCCGCTCGGGAACCCCCAGGGCGCGGCCGACGCGGACGATGGTCTCGGCGTTGGCCCGCATCTCGTTCGTCAGGCCGACACCGCTCGACGCCGGCACGACGAGGGTGCTCCCGGCGTAGATCGTGCTCGTGTAGGTCAGGCCGTTCGCGGCGAGCAGGTCGGCGACCGAGACGGCGTGCGCCGACGCGATCGTGGCCAGGGTGTCGCCGGCGTGGATGTGCACGGTCGTCGCGCTGCTGACCGCCGGAGCCGCGGTGCTGGTCCCGGCGTTCGTCGTCACCGCGACCGTCGAGGTGGTGGTCGCCGACGGCACCCGGAGCGTCTGCCCCGGGTAGATGACACTCGTGGCCGACAACTGGTTGGCGGCGAGCAGCGCGTTCGTGGAGACACCGAGCCGCGCCGCGATGCCGGTCGCCGTGTCGCCCGACACCACGTGGTAGGTCGAGGTCCCGCCGGTCCGGCCGGTCGCGGTCGACCCCGACCGCAGCGTCAGGGTCTGCCCCGGGTGGATGATCGCGTTCCAGCTCAGGCCGTTCGCGCTGAGGACGTCGCGCGGCGAGAGCCCGTACCGGGCCGCGATCGCACTGACCGTGTCGCCCTGGACCACGGTGTACGAGGCCGGCGCCTCGGTGATGGCGGCGACGGTCGTGACCGTCGGGGTCGAGGTGGCGACCGCGGTGCCGAACACCGGGTGGTCGGTCTCGACGCGGTCGGGCGCGGCGCGGCGCGTGTGGTCACCCTCGTGCTTCTCCTCGGGGCGATGGCGCTGGTCCAGGTGTCCGGCGGCCACCGGTCCGGTCAGGCCGGCGGCGACGGCGATCGTGCCGGCGAGGACGATCGGCATCGTCGCGAATCGGGCTGCGCGCGGGCGCCGTGCGGCGGCGTCGTCGGTGTCCACGGTGATCACTCTCCTCGGGGGCCGCGGCGGGGGTGCCGTGCTGCTTCGGCCGGGTGCCGCGCCGCGGGTGCTCCGTCGCGCCGCGGCAAGGTCCGCACCACCGTGGCACGGATCGTCACGCGAGTCAATCAACGAGACGGATGTGACTGGTGTGACTCACGTGCCCCTCGCCCCCGCTCGAGGACCGCGGGGGAGTCTGGCACCATGGCAGCGTGACTGACGCACTGACGGACGACGCCCTGTCCGAGCGCTGGCTGACCGTGCCCGACCTCGTGGAGCTGCTCGGTGTGAGCCCGGGCCGGGTCCACCGGCTGTTCGAGCAGCGCACCCTGCTCCCCGCGCGGGTCGACGGTGTGCTCCGTGTCCCGGTCGAGTTCCTCGACGGTGCGGAGCCGTTGCCGGAGCTCCGCGGCACGCTCATCGTGCTCGGCGACAACGGCTTCAGCGACGACGAGGCCGTGCGCTGGATGCTCACGACCGAGGAGTCGATCGGTGTCCCGCCCATCGCAGCGCTCCGGGCCGGACGCAAGGCCGAGGTGCGCCGGGTCGCGCAGTCCCTGCTCTGACCGGCCGCGATGGTCGGCGAGGCGCGGCGAGGCGCGGCGAGGCGCGGCGGGTCGTCGCGGCGCAGCGGGTCGTCGCGGCGCAGCGGGTCGTCGAGCCGCGACCGGTCGCCGAGTCGGGGTGGTCCTCAGGCGACGCGCTGGGCGACCGTGTCCGCCAGGGCGACGAGCTGCTCCCGCGCCGACGGCGTGAGCGGCGCCGCCGCGAGCGCGGCCTTCGCCCGGGCGACGTGCCGCTCGATCGACCGCTCGACGGCGGCGACGGCGCCGGACTCGGTGAGGGTCGCCCGGAGCATCGTGATCTGGTCCTCGTCGAGCTCGGGATCGCCGAGCAACTCGTCGACGAGCTGCCGGGCGCCTGTGGGCAGGGCCTTCCGTGCGGTCGCGATGAGCACCGTCCGCTTGCCCTCGCGCAGGTCGTCACCGGCGGGCTTGCCCGTGACCTCGGGGTCGCCGAACACGCCGAGCAGGTCGTCGCGCAGCTGGTACGCGACGCCCAGGGGGAGGCCGAAGGCCCGCAACCCCTCGAGCTGGCGGTCGTCCGCGCCGGCGATGAGTCCGCCGATGGCGAGCGGCGCCTCGACCGAGTACTTCGCCGACTTGAACACGATGACCCGCTGGGCGCGGACGAGCAGGTCGGCCTCGTCGACGGTCGGCCACGCGGTCTCCTCGTGGATGTCGAGGTACTGCCCCGCGGTGACGTCGAGTCGCATCGCGTGGAACTCCTGACGGACCAGGCGCGCACGGCCGGGCTCGAGCAGGGCCAGGGCTTCGTCGAACACGCTGTCGGACAGCGAGAGCAGGAGGTCGCCCATGAGCAGCGCGCTGTTCGTGCCGTACGCGGCGCTGTCGCCGATCCATCCGTGCTCTGCGTGCAGGCGCTCGAAGCGACGGTGGGCTGCGGGGCGGCCGCGCCGCGTGTCCGAGCGGTCCATGATGTCGTCGTGCACGAGGGCCGCCGCGTGGAACACCTCGAGGGCCGCGGCCGCGGTGACGACGGCCTCCGCGGTGGTCTGACGGGATCCCGCGGCGAGCGGGTCGAACGAGCCCGACCGGCCGGCGACGGACTGCCAGCCCCAGTAGCAGAAGAGGGCACGGAACCGCTTGCCGCCGGCGAGCAGATCGCGCGAGAAGTCGCTGAACGGCGCGAGGTCGGGACTGATCGCCGCGAGCCGCGTGCGCTGCTCCGTGAGCGCGCGTTCGATGCGATCCGAGACGAGATCCACTAACCGCGTACTCTCAGCCACCCTCCTTACCTTAGTGGGTGGCTGAGGCATAGAATCGGCCCACTGAACCAGCGTCGATCCCAGGGATGAGGGACTTGAGATGCCACTCTCGGAGCAAGAGCAGCGACTCCTCGAGGAGATGGAGCGCAGCCTCTACCAGAACGACTCCGACTTCGTGGCCCGCGTCACCAAGCGGCAGGGTCGGCCGACCTACACCTCGATCACGCTCGGTGTCCTCGGGGCACTCGTCGGGGTCGGCGTCGTCGTGCTGGGCCTCGCGCTCCGGCAGCCCGTGATCGGCGTGGTCGGCTTCGTGCTCATGCTCGCGGGCGTCCTCTTCGCACTGCGTCCCGGTGTCGGCTCGCGTGCCGGCCGGCCGGCTGGCCGTCCGACCGCCAAGGGCGGCGCCGGCGGTTCGTTCATGGACCGCATGAACGAGCGCTGGGACAAGCGCAACCAGGAGCAGTAGCCGCTTCCGTCCACCTGCACCACCACAGCGGGGTCGACCTTCGGGTCGGCCCCGCTGTCGCGTTCCCGGGCGACAGCCGTCGATGGTCCGACGACACACCGCGGCCCTCCACCCCCTCCTCCACTCCGCTCCACACGATCCC